>JBIKVL010000549.1:0-3965 GCA_044356875.1 Pirellulaceae bacterium
TGAAACCGGGAAACATCCTCGTAACGCCCGAAGGGGTCGCCAAGGTTTCCGATCTCGGCTTGGCGGGTTACATCAACGAGGGCGACCAGGATCCACGGGCGGGCAAGATTGTCGGGACCGCCGACTACCTGTCTCCCGAACAAATCCAGACGCCGCGCGAAGTCACGAAAACCAGCGACATCTATTCGTTGGGCTGCACGTTGTATTACGCCGTCTGCGGCAAGGTGCCCTACCCCGGCGGAAGCACTCGCGAAAAGGCGCGGCGTCACTGCGAGGAGACCCCGTGGCATCCCCGCCGCTTCCATCCCGATCTCTCCGAAGAGTTCGTCGAGATTATCGCCGACATGATGGAGAAGGATCCCAAGGCGCGGATTCAATCGGCGGAAGAAGTCGCCGCACGGCTCGAACCATGGGCGCAAGACGCCAGTCCCCTGATCTCCCAGCAGCTTTCCAAGTCGCGTTGGCTGGCCCCTCCCCCTCCCGAAGACGACGAAAGCGATACTCCGCCACCCCAAGCCCCTCCCATCGTTAGCCGCGTACGCGAGGCCGTCGAACCCGCGAGCGGCGAGGTCATCGAACACGACGACGCCCAAGTGGAGAGTCCCAGCCAACTGTCGCAGGGCTCGCACGGCTCGCAAGGTTCCCAGGCCGTCGATTCCGAGGAATCGCCGCCCGCGATCTTCGGCCCACGCGGCGGCCGCGAACGGAAGCCGCTGTTAAATTTCAGCGATTCGAGCCTGAACGCGGAAAACATCGAGCGCGATCCCAAACTCGACGGCGACGACGACGCCCCCGAGGAAGAATGGTCGGTCGGCTTAGCGGTCGCCGTCGCGTTGTCGATCGCGGTTCCCACGTCGATGCTGTTTGGCGCCGCCCTGACGTTCGTTCTGCTGCGGCTGCTTGGATGAGCTCGCCAGCCGGTGGCGTCGGCTCGTCGCCCCGACCACCGCGCTAACTGCCGCGCTAACTGCTGTGTTCACCGCCGCCTTGACCGCCGCCGACGCGCTGCTAAATTCTGCCAACCAACAAGGTGTCCCGGAAGCTCGTTGCTTGCCGGGAAGAATAGGGAAGACGGTGCGATTCCGTCGCGGTCCCGCCGCTGTAACCGGGGACGAAAGCCGGACAAAGCCACTGCCAGGCGCTTCATGACCAGTTGATTCGCGACGCGGATCAACAACAAGCGCCAGCGGGAAGGCTCGGCCAGTAGAACGAACCGGAAGCCAGAAGACCTGCCTTGAGTTGGCAATGAGGCGAACGCTTTTTCGCGGAAGAAAAGCGTCGCGGCAAAAGTTGACCACGCGTGCGGTGAAGCTGTCGAGCCGCGGCCGATCGCCCTGACGATCGCGCCGACGGGGTGGCTTTTTCGTGCCACGGCGCGGCTTTTGTTGAACAGCCAACGCAGCGGCGTGCCGCCGCGCGGTGGCGATTCAGGGTCCGGCGCCATCACGTGGCCGGCCCACGTGACGCTGTGACATCCCGCGCTCGAAGCACGCCTGGTGGACACGTTCACGGCCGCTGGAGCCGTGAGGGCGAAAGGGATCGTTGGAAATGGATCGTTCAAGGCGAATGGGCGCGACCGCCGGCAATCGGCGCCGCGAGCTTCACGGCAGCGGGCGTAACGACACCGGGCTTCACGACACCGGGCTTCACGACAGCGAGCTTCACGACAGCAAGCGAGAACGTTGTCGACTCCGGACGGCGGGCTTCACGCTCGTGGAATTGCTGGTGGTGATCGCGATCATCGGAGTGCTCGTGGCCTTGCTGTTGCCCGCGGTGCAGATGGCGCGGGAGGCGGCTCGGCGGACCCAGTGCGCGAATCATCTCAAGCAAAACGCCCTCGCGGTGCTGATGTACCACGACACGTTTTCGGTCTTGCCGCCAGCGAATCTGCCTTCGTCGTGGCCATTCCAAGTGACCTGGTTCGGGACAGTCGATTACAACACGAACACAGTCGCCACCGAGACCGGACTGCTGGCGCCATTCATGGAGCAAAGCAAGGCCGTGCTGCGGTGCCCGTCGATGGCCAAGGTCGAATCGCTGTACCAAGGAGCGTCGGGCGGGTACGGCTACAACATGAACATCGGCAGTGTCGACTATTCGAACTGGCCGCAACCGCCGCGAATGATCGTTACCAATTTGGCCTCCTACCAAGCGACATCGCGAACGCTTGTCTTGACCGATGCGGCGCGGATCTCGCTGCCCTGGGCAGGCGATCCCGTGATGCGGGTCACCGAAAACTTTTACTTGCAAGGTCCAAACGACGCGAACGCGGCCCCGAACACGCACTTCCGCCATACGGGAACCGCTTCCGTCGCCTTCCTGGACGGCCACGTCGAGGGCCGCACCGAGGAGTTCGTTCCGTCTCCGAGCCACTGGCCGACCGCGGCCAACGACTTGCGAGCTAAGATTAAGCTGGGCTACGTCTCGACCACCAGCGTCGACGCCTACCGCGCGTACTGACATCCGATCCATCCGCACGCATGCTTTCCAATTAAGTTCCCGTTTGGAGCACACGACATGAATGGCAAACCGCAGATAAGCCGCATCTTGGGGCTCGGTCGTTTCCGCTTGGCGATGGGCGGGTTGGTTTTGACGGCGGTGGCGGCGGTCGCTCATGGCCAAGCGCCCGGAAAGCCGGCTTTCCAGTATGAAACGGGGGATATCCGCATCAGCATTCCGACAGCGGATGAGCCGCGGGTGAAAGAGTTTGGTCCCGAATCGTTAAAGGCGGCCGCCAAGTATTTGGAAGTCGGGGCCGCGAGCTGGCTGCGAGGACGGGCCTGCATCAACTGCCACACGACCGGGCCGTATTTGACCGACGCGACCGCTTGGTCGCGGCACTTCGGGAAGCCCAACGAACAAGTGTTCGCCAACTTCGCCAAAGCGGTGCCGAAGGAAATCGAGGAAGTTCAGGAAATCGATCAAAAGGGGCACAAGTTCTATCCGGGCGCGTTCTTCAGCGTGTGGCGCAGCGCGGGACTCGCCGAGTGGGACCGGAACGTGTCTGGCAAGCTGTCCGAGGTAACCGATCGATCGCTGCGGGAGATGTTCGCGCGGCAGTCAGACAGCGGGGCTTTCGTCAGCCACGGCGAAGTTGAAATACCGCACATCACAACCGACTTCCAGTTGTCGCTCCAGGCCGCTCGGGCCATCACCGCCGCCCCCGGCTGGCTCGCGGAATTGAAGGACGAGGCGCTGCTGGCTCGCGTCGCCAAGCTGAAACATTGGCTCCAGACGGCTCCGCCTAAAAACGATTTCGATCGAGTTCTGAAACTGCAACTGGCGTTCTACCTTCCCGAATGTGTGCCGCAAGTCGAACGCGACGCCGCGTTGGCGCTGTTGTCGTCGAAGCAGCACGAGGACGGTGGCTGGAGCACGCGTGACATGTCGCCGGTAAACGACTGGCACTATGAGATGAGCGCCACGGTGCTCAACCTGATCGCGAAGCTACCGGACGCCGCCAAGCCGGAGAGCGACGCGTACATGACCGCCTTGGCGATCGTGTTGATGCGACAGAACAACGTGCCCGTGGCCGACCCGAGAATCCAGCGGGGACTGGCGTGGCTGAAACGCGAGCAGCGTGAAAGCGGACGCTGGTGGATGCACTCGCTGTACCGTGGCAATTACCACTACACGACCTACATCGCGACCGTCGAGGCGTTGAAAGCGTTCGACCTATGCGGAGAATTCAAGGACATCAAGGCCGATTAGCCGGCCCGGCGCAAGCCGCCGGTTCATTAGCCGGCACGGCGCAAGCCGCCGGTTCATCAGCCGGCCCAGCGCAAGCCACCGCTCATCAGCCGGCCCGGCGCAAGCCGCCGGTTCATTAGCCGGCACGGCGCAAGCCGCCGGTTCATTAGCCGGCACGGCGCAAGCCGCCGGTTCATTAGCCGGCACGGCGCAAGCCGCCGGTTCATCAGCCGGCCCGGCGCAAGCCGCCGGTTCATCAGCCGGCCCGGCGCAAG
>JBIKVL010000550.1:0-3962 GCA_044356875.1 Pirellulaceae bacterium
GTTCTCCCCCTGATGCCAAAACACGGCGCGGACGCCATGGGCGAGGCCCGCCTGACGCGTCCGCCACAACAGCCGTCCATAAATCGACTCGAGATCGGCAGGGTCCGACTCGCGACGCTGGTGCTGATCGATCCGGGAACCGCCGACCGCGCCATTGAGGATGCACACCGGGATTTGCCGCCGCTCCACGAGCAGTTTCGCCATCTCCATCCCCCAAGCGCCGATCTGTCCCCGCGCGCCCCGGCGATCTCGGATCACTGCCGGCCGCCAAGCCACCTCGCGGGCCGCCGTTGGGTTGCCGGCGGCGCTGCCGAAGCTGCGAATCCACGGACTTCCATCCGTGGGATCTTCCGGTCCCACGTCGGTCGCCTCGGCATTCGATTGTCCCGTTATGAGGAACACATCGCCGCATACGATTTCGTCCGCGCGGTGGAGGATCCGCCCGTCCCCCGTGGCCCCGGGCTGGACGACAGCCAATTCCATTCGATATTTCACCAAACCGGCGCGGACCGCCGCTTCCACTTGAAAGCGGCCGTCGGCGGCCACAGGCTGCGCGACATTGCGATACGGTTTTCCGTCAGCGAACAGGCGCAGTTCCACGCGCGTCCCCGGCGGGGCGTCGGCCAACTTGCCGGCGCACCGCAACCGCCCATCGTCGCCGTCCTCACGGGCGAGGAACTGGCCATCCACCGGCAGTTCCGCTTCGATCGCCGGCCGACGCATCCAAGCGTCGCGGGCCGGTTCACGCACCATGATGGCGGCGGTCGCGACCGCGGGAGTTCCACCGTTGGTCGCAGCGATCGTCAACCGCAACGTTCCCGATTGATGGCCGCGAGTCAGTCGGAGCGAACCGGGAATTGGCGCGGCCCGGCTCGTCTGGCCCGGTTGCGGCGTCTCCAGCGGCGCGGGCGGCTCGGACCCGCGAGTCGCGGCGACGCCGTCGAGCGTCCAGTGGAAATCCAGCGTCGCGGCTCCGTTCGCCCCAGCCGACTCGGCCGCCTTCAGTGCCGCGAGGTTTTCGATCCGGGGAACGATCGTGATCGGTGTCCGGCCATCCCAGTCCGCGGGCGCATCCACGGTCACTCGGGGTTCCGGAATTGCCTCTTCAATGCGGATCGGGGCCGAAATCGTTTTGGGGCCGTCGGGATAAATCGCGGTGAACCGCAAGCTGGCCATCTCGGTGGCCGCGATTCGACCAGCGTCGACGACGCAGGAAAGACGGTCGGCCGCGATCACCCGCTCGGAGCCCCCTCGGGTCAACGTCCAGTAGACTTTCAGCGCGCCGCCAGCTTGCGCCGAAAACCGGGCCGATCGTCCTTCGGCGATTGTGGCGGACATGGGGGAGAGCGTGAATGAATCGCCAGCCGGGACAACCCAACCGGCAAGCGTCTGCAGGGGCTTTTGGTTTTCGTATTGGGCTTGAATCCAATCGCTCGATCGAGCCACCCGCGAAATCCGCACTTCATCCAAATCGCCGACATAATCATATTGGTGGTACCAGCCGCCGAGCCAGAGGCGGGCGGGGCGTTTTATATCCATACGCGGCCGCGCCGTTCCATCCAGTTTGCCATTGATATAAACCTTGGCTCCATCCTTTTCATAAGTGTGAACAACATGGGTCCATTCTCCCAGTGTCACAAGCCGCTCGCCGAAGACATCGGAGAAATCGCTATCGATATGGATATGCGGCGGGCTGCGCAATTGCATCCGGATTTTGCTGCCGCGGCCGCCTCCCTCGTTGCCCCACCCAATCAAGGTCGCGTTGGGAACTCGCGGCCGAAACCATGCCTCGGTCGAATGCGGCTCGTCGGCCGTCGGCAGGGTTTCGAGTTTGTCGCCGCAGAACACGCCTCGGCCGCCGGGAAAGTGACGAGCGGCCCCGATGACACCCGCAGCGGGCATCGTGCCCCGGTCCTCGCCAACAAAGGTTCCCGCCGCATCCCGGCAGTCTCCCTCCAAGTGCCAGACGCCGAGGTAGCCGTTGCCGCGATCAAAGACGAAGGCCCCGGCCGCGGGCGCCGTTTGCGGCCCAGAGGGTCCGGGCCGATCGGCGGGAACTGACGACGCGTTGGATGTCGTTCCAACGTTGCCTCCCCAGGCGATTCGCAGCATTTGCCGCGAGTTTCCTCGCAGCCGCGGCACGCGGACCCACACGGCCGCTTCGCCGCGAGCCGCGTCCCAGTGGTCGACTTGGCTGGCCAGCGGCTTGCCGTCGGCGTCGGAGAACGCGATATCCGAACCGTCACGGCGCGCCTCCTCGAACGGAAAAAAGTCGCGCTGCAACCGGACCAGCGCTGGGAACTGCTCGCACTCCGCATCGATGGGAAGCGCCGCGCCCGCCTTGTCGGTGAGCAACCAGAGGCGACCAGTGCGGCGGGGAACCGATGGTTCCTCGGCCCGAGAAAAAGCGGCCACGAGGACCGCCAAACCGAGCGCTGTGGCGAACACGCCGAGGCGATTCACCAGTTGCCAAGGACGGTGACGAAACGCGACGCGACTATCAACATTTAGCAAGCTGGAGATCAAAGCGTCCATAGAGATGGCATTCTGTAAATGTTCCACGCCGCCTAGTCGCGCGGAGCGTTAGAAGACTCAGGAACGGGATAAGTGGGCTTACGATGGAAGAGCGATGATATCCGGCGGGCACTATGGAGTCGACTTAGGCCCTGGGAGTATCCATCGGTGGGGAGATGTAGTCGATCGACACTCGCAATGGGGAGCGTTTGAAGGCGGATCGGCTTACAAGGGCGGGTGTCGAATAAACGGTCGTTAAACGACCCTGCTTAGCTCCAGCTTTGGGTAATTCGATAGCGATACGGCCACCAGCACATTACAATCCGTAGCGGCTTTACCGTCCGTTCGACGTTCGGCTTCGGCCGTTCGCCTCGCCCCTTCGCCCCGCCAACTCCGTCCGACTCCAACGCCGCTGGACGGCCCGCTCTGTTGTCCGACAGCCAACTCGCCACCTTCCTTGCCCACGATGAATTCGCAGCCGTCCCGCCCTGATGCCACGTCAATCGATTTCCCGCAAGCCGTCGCGGCCAGCGGGTTGGTGAATGCCGACGCGTTTCGGGAAGCGGAGGAGGCCGCGCGGGGGGACGCGAAAGCGCTGGCGGAGTCCTTGGTGGCGAAGCAGCTTTTGACGCGATTCCAAGTCGACGCGTTGCTGGAGGGCAGGGGAGATACGCTGACCCTGGGCAATTACGAAATCCTCGACCGCCTGGGCGCGGGAGGCATGGGGACGGTCTACAAGGCGCGGCATCGGCGGATGAAGCGGATCGTCGCCTTGAAGATCCTCGCGGCGAATCTCTCCGAGAATCCGGTGTTTCTCAAGCGGTTCCAACGGGAGGTCGAGACGATCGCCTGCCTGGGACATCCGAACATCGTGATGGCCTACGACGCCGACGCCACCGGTTCAACCCATTTCCTGGTGATGGAATTCGTGCACGGCATGGACTTGGCGGCGTTTGTCGCTCGACAAGGGCCGCTGCCTGTCGCCGAGGCGGTCGACTGCCTGCTCCAGGCGGCGCGTGGGTTGGCGTACGCGCACTCCCAGGAGATGGTGCATCGCGACGTGAAACCGCACAACCTGCTGCGGGACGAATCCGGAGTCGTGAAGCTGACCGATTTGGGATTGGTGCAGTTGAACCGCGACGTCGAGGACAAGGCGGTCGACACGGGCATGACGTCGATCGGCGGCATCGTGGGCACCCCTGACTACATGCCGCCCGAACAAGGTTTGGATTCCGCGGCGCTCGATCACCGCGCGGACATCTACGCGCTCGGTTGCACGCTGTGTTTCCTGTTGACGGGCCGAGCGCCGTATACCGGCGGCAACGTGCTGTCGATTTTGCTGAAACATCGCGACGCCCCGATCCCTGACCTCGAACCAGCGCCTCCCCGACTGAATGCGCTGTTCCGCCGCATGGTGGCGAAACGCCCGGACGACCGCGTGCAGCGGA
>JBIKVL010000552.1:0-3958 GCA_044356875.1 Pirellulaceae bacterium
TTACCTGGAATCCCAAGATATGTCGCTTCGTCACCGTTCGTTGATCGCGCCGCTCGCGACACTCGCGATGGGTGTCGTTCTCTCCGTCGCCCTGGTGCCTCCCGCTGGGCCTTTCGCCAAATCCGCCCTTGGGCAAGATGCGGTCAAGCCGACGACTCCGCCCAAGGAAGACGATTACTACCGGATTGTCGCTTTGCCGATTCCCGAAGGCGTGGTCCTGGAGGCGGGCGGACTCGAGCTCATGCCCGAAAACCGCCTGGCGGTGTCGTCGCGGCGCGGCGAGATTTGGGTTGTCGACCGTCCATACGCGGACAAACCCGAGGATGTGAAATTCACCCGGTTCGCGTCGGGACTGCACGAAGTGCTCGGACTCGCCTACCGCAACGGCTGGCTGTACGCGACGCAGCGGTGCGAAGTGTCGCGGTTGAAAGACACGGATGGCGACGGCCAAGCGGAACTATTCGAGACGGTGAGCGACGGTTGGGAGATAAATGGCGACTACCACGAATACGCCTTCGGGTCGAAGTTCGATCGCGACGGAAATCTCTGGGTCGTGCTCTGCTTGACCGGCTCGTTCAGCAGCGATGTGAAGTTCCGCGGCTGGTGCCTGAAGATCGGCCCGGACGGGAAGGCGATCCCGACCGTCAGCGGCCTACGGTCTCCCGGTGGCGTCGGCGCCAACCTCGCTGGCGAGCTGTTTTATACGGACAATCAAGGCCCTTGGAACGGCACGTGCAGCTTAAAGGCGCTCACTCCGGGTACGTTCGTCGGGCACCCTGGCGGCAACCGTTGGTATGACTTGGCGCCCAACATGGGCAAACGTCCCGCCGATCCGAAATCCGGCAGCCGCATGGCGGAAGAAGCGGCGCGGATTCCCGAACTGGTGCCGCCCGCCGTTTATTTTCCGTACGGGAAGATGGGGCAATCCGCGAGCGGCATCGCGTGCGACACGACTCGGGGAAAATTCGGGCCCTTCGCCGGCCAGCTGTTCGTGGGCGACCAAACCCACAGCACCGTGATGCGGGTTGTCCTCGAAAAGGTCAACGGCCGCTACCAAGGCGCCTGCATTCCGTTCAAATCCGGCTTTGGCTCCGGCAGCTTGTCGTTGCTGATGTCGCCCGAGGGACAACTGTATGTGGGCGGCACCAATCGCGGTTGGGGTTCCCGCGGCCCCAAGCCGTTCGCCCTGGAGCGGCTCGCGTGGACTGGAAAAGTCCCCTTCGAGATCCACGAGATGCGGGTTCAGCCGGACGGCTTTGAACTGACCTTTACCCAGCCGGTCGATCCACGGACGGCGGCCGACCCTGGGTCTTATAAAATGTCGACCTACACTTATATCTATCACTCCAACTACGGCAGCCCCGAAGTGGACGGCACGACGCCGTCTATTGTCAGCGTGAAAGTCGACCCTTCGGGAAAAAGCGTCCGACTGGTCATCGACAAGCCGCAGATCGGCCACGTTCACGAACTACATCTGGATGGCGTCCGCAATCGCGACGGCCTGCCGTTGCTCCACCCGGTCGCCTATTACACGCTGAACTACCTGCCATAATCATGTTCAAGAAAGAATGCCATATCATCCCGCGCGACTGTCCGGTCGTCGGCTTGCGTCTCGACCGGGTGATCCAGGGGATGTGCGGATTGCCCCGCGCCCAGGTTGCCGGGTTGTTCGACCATGGCTGCGTCCACGTGAACGGGTGCTTGACTGTTTTTCCCGGCCAAAAGGTGATCACGGGCGACAAGATCGAAGTCACCTATGAGCTCGGTCGGGGCTATCCGACACGCCCTCCACGACGACGTCAGTATGGCTTCGACCCTGTTTACGAAGACCGCTATCTGTTGGTCGTGCAAAAGCCGGCTGGACTGTTGACGGTGCCGACGCGCCGCGAAGAGACCGATACGCTGGTCGCTCGGGTCGCCCGTTACGTGCGTGACACGGCCGGCGACCGCGAAGTGTTCCACGCCCATCGGTTGGACCGCGAAGTGTCCGGACTGTTGGTATTCGGCCGCACCGAGCCGCTCGCCGCCGCCCTGCGCGACCAGTTCGCGGCCAACAAGCCCGAACGGCTTTACATGGCGCTGGTGGCTGGAATCGTCGCGCCCCATGAACCGCTTGGCGCCCAAGGCACGTTTTCTTCTTTGCTCGCCACCGATTCCGACCTGAACCGGTTTTCGACGGAAGACGATGCGATCGGGCAGCGGGCGGTCACCCACTACCGCGTGCTCCGCCGCTTCAACGACACAACCTTGGTGCAAATCTGGCTGGAAACTGGGCGCCGCAATCAAATCCGGGTCCATTTCGCCGAAGCGGGCCACCCCGTGCTGGGTGATCGACGTTACGAGCCGACGCGAGCCCGCCATCCGCTCTGGCCGTTCCCCCGTGTCGCCTTACATGCCAAGCAACTGGGGTTCGTGCATCCCGTTTTCCGGAAACTGCTCAAATTCACATCGCCGTTGCCAGCCGAAATCGATCATTTCCTGACGGCCACGGCCGCGTCATAAGCGGTCTACTGTTGCTCGCTAAACTGTTTCTGCTATAGTCTTTCGGTTGCGTTGGCGCCATCTATTTCCCTCCCGCTTCATGGCCCGCGTTCCCGGCCATTCCGTCCGATCGCCAATGCTCCAAGGATTCTTCGAATATGAATGACCTCTTGCAACGCCGATCGAACAACCGTTGTCGTCACATGCAGCAAAGTCGTCGGCGCCGACGCGTTGTGGCCTGCGCTGTCGCCATAGCGGCTACGTTGATAAGCGGTGGTGGCCCCCGAGTTTCCAGCACGCACGCCGCCGAGGAAACCCCAGCCGCTGGTTCGCCTGCCGCTGGTTCGCCTGCGGTGACAGCAACGCCTGCGACGCTGGAGTTCCGCGAGCAGATTGGGCAGTGGATCACCGATTGGGACGCCCCCCAGTTTGGAAAACGTCAAGCGGCGACGCAGCGGCTCCTCAAAGCGGGCCAAGCGGCGTTTCCGCAGTTGCTGGAGGCCGCTCGGCATCCCAGTCGCGAGGTCTCCGAACGGGCGCTCGATGTTCTCGAGCAGCACCATCGCCTCGGCGATGCGACACTCAAAGAGGCGGCGGGCGAGGCGTTGAGAAAGTTGGCGGGGCCCGAGGATGCGGCGGCGTTGGACCGGGTCGCGCGAGCGGCCCGGGCGGCGCTGCGGCCGGCCAATGACGCCAACAACGCCGTGCTGGCACGAGCCAACGCCCCGGCGCTGATTCAAGCCCGGGTCAACGCCATCCGCGGACCGATGATCGCGGGCAACATCGCGATCGCGAACCGCGGCATCCGAGTTAACGGAGGCATCGCCCGTTCGATCTCGGTATCGGACATCAATGGGAGCAAGAAGATCCAAATCCGCGAAAAGGAACGCAGCGTGAATATTGACTTGCCGCGTGGCGGTCCGATCGCGCTGGAATTGACCGAAATCAAGGATGGCAAGTCGACGACTCGTAAGTTCGAGGCGAAGGATCTCGACGAACTCAAGCAGAAGCATCCCGAGGCGCACAAAGTCTACGAGGAGTTTGCGCCGATGTTCGGCGGCGTTCGGACTCCGCCTGCCGCGCCGCCCGCCCCAGTACCAGCTGCCGCGCCGCCTGCGCCAGCAACTCCGCCGACATCGGCGAAGGGGTGACCTCAGATCGCACGGGACATTTCACCGCCTTGTTCGAGGCGAATCCCGGCGCCCCCTTGCCAAAGGGGAAATAAAAGGCTGGAGCGGCGTGGTTTAAGCGACCCCGAAACCCGCCTTCACCCAAATCAGCCGAGCCGCGCCAGCGGCCGGTTTCCTCATCAGCCGAGCCGCGCCAGCGGCCGGTTTCCTCATCAGCCGAGCCGCGCCAGCGGCCGGTTTCCTCATCAGCCGAGCCGCGCCAGCGGCCGGTTCTAGGCGAAAACGTCCTGAACCGCCCAATCAACCGGCGGCTAGCGCTCAGCCGGCTAATGAGCGACGGCGCCCTC
>JBIKVL010000551.1:0-3958 GCA_044356875.1 Pirellulaceae bacterium
TCGTTGTCGCGGTCGACGATGTGTCGTTGGCGGTCGCGGCCGGCGAAGTCTACGGACTGCTCGGACCTAACGGCGCCGGCAAGACAACGACGCTGCGGATGATTTTGGGGCTGTTGAGCCCCTCGGCGGGCGATGTCGAAATCCAGGGCGCGCGGGTTTCGGAGCATCCCGAACAAGTGAAACGGCAAATCGGCCTGGTGTCCGCCAGTGCCGGTTTGTACCAATGGCTTACGCCTCGGGAGATCCTCGAGTATTTCGCGGCCGGCTACGGGCTGGATGCCGCGACGACCAGCGAACGCATCGCCTCCCTCGCGGCGCGGATGGAACTGGAATCGTTTCTCGATCGCCGCTCGGCGACGCTCAGCACCGGGCAAAAGCAGCGCGTGACGCTCGCGCGATCCCTGATTCACGACCCGCCCGTCGTGCTGCTCGACGAGCCCACTCGCGGACTCGATGTGGTCGGCTCCCAGGTCGTGTTCGACTTCGTTCGCGACCTCCGCGCCGCCGGCAAGGCGATCATCGTCTCCACGCATCAGCTCGACGAGGCCGAACGGCTTTGCGATCGCTTCGGCCTGCTCTATCGAGGTCGCCTGCGATACGAGGGAACGATGGAACAGCTGCGGGCTGCCACGGGTCAAACAACGCTCGTCGACATGTTCCTCGCGTTGCTTCGCGAAGGGGCGCCGTCGCCAACCAACAGCGGCTTTCGCGCTACCGGAGACCAGGAGAACGCGACGTGAATTCCAACGCGTCGGGCGGCGCGGTTCGTCGGTCGAGCGTCGCCATCCAGTGGGTGTTGACCCGCAAGGAATTGCGCGAGACGCTCCGCGATCGGCGGACGCTGGTGACGCTGTTCGCGATGCCACTGCTGCTCTACCCGCTGTTGGGACTCGTCTTTCGGCTCGTCGCCCTGCAGACAAAGGCGGGGGAAATCGGCGCCGAGTATCGCGTGGCCGCCGCTGGCGTCCCCGATGCCCAGTGGTTGTCCAGCATGTTGAACTCGACCGATGTGGATACCGGCGAAGATGGCGGTCAGCAGCGTGGCACGGCTCCGAGATTCGTGCTGGTGGAATCGCGGGACCCGCTCGAACCGCGGGACGCCGTGGCGCGGCGAGTGGCGGACGTGGGAGTTCGCGTGCGGTTTGGGCCGCGTGGCGAAGGGGTCGCGCTGGAGTTGTGGCATGATGCGGGGGCGGAAGCAAGTCGCGGGGCGCGGCGGGAACTGGAACGTCGCGTTGATCGGTTGAACATCGCCATCATGGGGCGATTGCTCGCCGACCGCGGTTTGCCATCGCGGCCGCCGGTGGGGATCGTCCCGAGTGCTGTGGAGACTCGCGGCGGATCAACGGGACTGCTCGATTTCCTGCCACTCATCCTGCTGCTGATGACGGTGACGGGCGGCGTCTATCCGGCGATCGATTTGACGGCTGGCGAGCGGGAGCGGGACACATTGGAAACGCTCTTCGCCTTGCCGGTTTCCATCTTTCGGATTCTGCTCGCGAAGTACATCGCGGTCTTGGTGGTGACGTTATTGACTGGCACGATGAATCTGATCGCCATGGCGGGCACGATCAGCGCGTTGGGATTGGGCTCGCAGGTATTCGGCGAGGGCGGCTTTGGCGGCGTGCTCGCGGCGAAGCTGGCGTTGGTAATGGTGTTTTTCGCCATGTTTTACTCGGCGGTGCTATTGGCGTTGACCAGCGCCGCCCGCAGTTTCAAGGAGGCCCAGGCGTATCTAATCCCGCTGATGCTATTGTCGATCGCGCCGGCGATTGTGGTGTTGCTGCCGGGATGGAACCTGTCGGGCTGGCCGGCCGTGATGCCACTGTTGAACATGTTGTTGTTGGCGCGTGACACGCTTGGCAACACTCGATTGGGCGTGCCTGCGGCGCTCGCGTTGGCTTCGACCGCCATGTACACGGTGGGAGCGTTGGGGGCGGCGAGCCGCTGGTTTGCGGCCGACGCGGTGGCGACGGGTAGCCGGGGTGGCTGGAGCGACTGGTTGCGCAGGCCCGCGGCGGACGGCGGTGCTCCGGATCTTTCCGCGGCGTTGGCGCTGCTTGTCGCGATGTTTCCCGCTCATTTTTTCGCCGCCGCCTATCTCGGCCAAGCGTTCGACGGACAACCAAAGCAGCGGCTGGTCGCGTCGGGACTGCTCACCGTGTTGTTGTTCGCGGGCCTGCCGATACTGGCCGCATGGTGGCGACGGTTTCCGCTTCGCGACTCGTTGGGCTGGGTGCGTCCACGCGGTTCGATATCGTCGTTGGCCCTCGTGATTCTGCTCGTGGGCTGCGGCGCTTGGCCGGTGGTATACGAGTTGGTGTTGCTGATGCAGGCCGTTGGGATTCAAGCGGTGGACGAGGACAAGCGGGAATTGGTCGAGCAGTTGCTGGCGGGATGGCGCCAAGTTCCGCTGCCGTTGTTGATCGCTTGTTTGGGAGTTGCTCCGGGAGTTTGCGAAGAGCTCTTCTTCCGCGGTTGGCTGTTCGGCGCGGTGCGGAGATCGTGGGGTGGTTGGGCCAGCGTCTTGGCGACAGGACTGGTGTTTGGCGTGTTCCACGTCGTCCTGGCTGGCGGGGCGGCTCCCGAGCGACTGGCGCCGAGTACCGTACTCGGGATTTTATTGGGATGGTGTCGATGGCGTAGCGGCAGTGTTTGGCCGGGGCTGGCGATTCATGTCGCCCACAATTCCACGCTGCTCGCGATGGCGGCATACCGCGACGAACTGGCCGCGCTCCCTGTGGTTGGCCAAAACGCGACTCATTTGCCGGGAACCTGGCTTGCCGCGTCGGCGGCCGCCATTCTTCTTGGCGTAACCCTGCTCGCGTGGACCACCCGTCAGCGTGACGTGCAGAGCGACTCTAATTGACGCATGTCCAGGTTCGGCCGATGAGCCGGCCGTACTCATCAGCCGGACCGCGCCAGCGGCCGGTTCTAGGCGGATTCGGCCGGAACCGAACGAAAACCGGCGGCTAGCGCTGGAGAAGGCCAAAGGTGGCTGGCACCTATCAGCTCCTTTGGTAACGACCTCCGTCCTCTTTCCCCTTCCCGTCAACCTCATGAAGCGTGATTAGATCACGAGGCCTGCAGCCTGCCAGCGTTGTGCTGCGGCTTTCCTCTGATAAGTCGCCTATCCCCGTAGTCGCACAGCGACGACCGATATTAGCCCAGCCTTTTAAGGCTGGGCCATCTTCGTGGCACCTGTTGTCATTGCGGTTGTTTTCTTGCGCCTCGTTGCGTCTCATTGGGCCTGAAAAGACGAGCTCTCGAATCGCGTGATCGGGTGCGCGATCGAGGTTCTCTGTAACCTCGGGCCAGGACTGCTCGAATCGGCCTATGTGCATGGAATGGCTCGATGAAAGCAACCCAGCCTTGAAAGGCTGGGCTACCTTCGGTCGTCGCTCCGCGACTAAGTGGGGACCATCGTTGGCCCGGGTCAGCGGCGATGGCTGGACTTGGAGGCGAAAAGACGAAAGACATTTCGCCTGCCGGCACCTCAATCCCCGTGCCTCTGTGGCTCCGCGAGAGATTCTTTCCGGGAGCGAACGACAGTTACGCCGGATCGGCAAAGGATTCGTCGATTGCCGTGTGTGGCGTCTCAGCGAGGTGTTGAAAAGAAGCCGAAGGTGGCTGTCACCTATCTGCTCCGTTGACCCGGATGGCGTTCTGGGATGAATGCGCAGCCTAGTCGCGTTTTGGAAGTTTGGGTGGCCTGCGAACCGAAAGTGGCTGGCACCTATTCGCCGCTCATGTTCCTCCCTGGTGAACCGGCCGCACTCATCAGCCAAGCCGCGCAAGCGGCCGGTTCTAGGCGGACGCGGCTGGAACCGAACGAAATCAGGCCGCTAGGGCTGAACCGGCGGCTAGCGCGAAGCCGGCTGATGTCAATGAACGCTGCGGCATAGTCGCGGACCACTCCCGGGTCCGCACCCGGTGTCCCGGTGACGAAAATATAGAT
>JBIKVL010000553.1:0-3948 GCA_044356875.1 Pirellulaceae bacterium
TTCAGGCCGGGTCAGCAACTGGTAGGCTTGCAAGTGCCGCTGCCGCCAGTTGGACTTGTCCGATTCAAAGCCGCGTCTGGCCGTATCCAGCGTCTCCAGCAACGCCCAGCGATCATGGATCCGGCTAGGCACGAGGCCTTCAAGCAGCTTCAACGACGGTATCTCGACCTCGCCGGATTGGTCGCAGCCGAGCAGAAACGGGTCGTGCATGCGTCCCAGGGGACCGCCGCCGTACCCTTCGACCTTTCGAACCACGTCGCGGGGAACGCCGCGCCCCACCATCGCGTACGGCGGCAAGGTTCCCTTCGGACCGCGATGCTTGGCGACGATCGAGCCGAAATTGGCCTTCGCCGACGGCTTTTCGTCATAGCCCGTCAGCCCCCAGGTACCGGCGTCGGGATGTCCCCCCGAAAACGTCACATGCGATCGCACGACCGTGAATAGATCGCTGCGGTCCGCCAGTTTCGGCAGCAACTCCGTGAAGTGGAGTCCCGGAGTGCGCGTAGGGATGGTCGCGAACGGACCGCGCACGTTGTCCACCGCCTGTGGTTTCGGATCGATCGTGTCGATGTGGCTCGGCGCCCCCCACAACCAGACGAAGATCACCGACTTCGCGCGGCCCTTCAGCGGCGAACTGGCCCTCGCCGTCGCGGGAGCCGCCAAGGTGGAAAACACGGTTGGCAGGGCGAAGGGCAACGCCGTGCCCGCGCGGAGGAACGCGCGGCGGCTAGGACCGCCGCATGACTGAGCTTGAAAGCTGCCAATCCCGAGCATATCGAGGCCCCGCGAATGCCATCGGATGTAGGTGAACCGCCCGCAGACAGCTTAACATGCCGCCCAACACGCCGCAGCGATTTCCCACGCGAGCGGCCGCTGGGAAACGCAAAGTCGCGAAACGAATGGGCGGTTGTGCGAACCTAGGAATCGGCGTTCGCGCGAACCTAACGCAGAGCCTCCTTGACATCGGGTTGGTTCATGACGACCAAAGCCCAGATTCCGAAACCCAAGCCGCCGACGCAACAGGCCGAACAGGGCAACATGCCGGTAATAGCGCCGGTCATCGACCAAGCACGGCTCTTGCCGCGAAACATGTAGATCGAGCCAATTAAAGAGATCAACGGCATGACTCCCACGACCACGCCGCCGACCCCCATTCCAATGATGAATCCGACCCGTTCCGCGGGATCGTTGGGAAACTGCATGTCTCCGCCAGCAAGATTCACCAGCAGGCCCACGGCGTTGATCGCCGCGTAAATCAGACTCAAAACATTGCAAACGATCAGGCCGATCGCCGGTCCCTTCAATTTTGCCCGCGACTGCTCGGGCGTGATTTGATAGCTATAGGGGGCGCTATAACCACCGCCCAGCGGCACATTCGCAGGCGCAGCGTAGGGGTTCATGACCGGTCCCATGGCGGGACCGCCAGCTGATCCGGGATAGGGCGCCGGGCCAGCAGCTCCCGGATACGGCGCGGAACCCGGATACGGTGCCGCTCCGGGGTACGGTGCCGCTCCGGGATACGGTGCCGCGCCGGGATACGGTGCCGCGCCGGGATACGGGGCGGGACCGGGTTGCGGAGCTGATCCGACGCCAAAGCCCGGCGCCTGCGAACCGCCAAACTCCGGGGCGGATGCGGGTCGAGTTGGGAAACCGCCCGCAGGTCGGGCACCCGCAGGCTGGCCACCCACAGGCTGGCCACCCATAGGCTGGCCGGCGTGAGGCTGGCCGACGGGTGACGCGCCCGCAGCGGGTTGACCTGCCGCAGGCTGGCCGCCCGCGGGCGATGGGCGAGGCGCGGGCGGACTGGTCGACGGCATTTCACCGGCTGCTGCGGAGGCGGCGGGGATGGTCACGACCGTGCTGCAACTGGGACAACGCGTTTGTCGGCCCGAGGTGCCGTCGGGCGTCCGCATCGTGGTCTGGCAATTAGGGCAACGAAACTGGATAGGCATGTCAGTAAAACTCGTAGGTAAGGATGCCGGTCGTTATCAATTCGCCAGCTCCGCCAGCGCAGTCAGCTCCGTCAGCTCCTCCGCCCGCGGTTTCAACCTATCGGGCGACATCGGGCGGCTCAGCCGAAGGAAGCCTGTTCGACGGTCGCCTTAGCGAGCCGTTCGGGGACCGGGTCGGGCAAGCTCGGGAACGCGCGAACGCTCGGGACGCCCGCCGCCGATTTCACCAATTCCAGAGGCGGATCGGCCAGATCTTGGCGGTAGAACCGGCTGCTCGGGAAGATGTCGGCCGGGTAGGTGAAATTGTCCAGCATCGCGAGGGCGGCGCAGTGGGCCGAGCCCACGGCGCTTTCCAACATGCCGCCCACCCAGCAGGGAACTCCCGCGCCGCGGCAACGTTCGTGGATCTTCAACGCGTTAGTCAGTCCGCCCACGCGGCCCGGTTTCACGTTCACATAACGGCAGGCGCCGATCGCCAACGCCTGTTCCACTTGCCGCACCGTCGTGATGCTTTCATCGAGGCAAACGGCGGTGCGGATCGAGCGTTGCAGTTCGGCGTGGTCCAGCAGGTCGTCGTGCTGCAACGGCTGCTCGATCATTTCCAAACGGAACTCGTCCACCGCCTGGAACAGCTCAAGATCACGCAGCCGGTAGCCGCTGTTGCAATCGATGTGGAACGGGTGAGTGGGATGGGCGCGGCGAATCGCTTCAAGCATCGGCAGGTCCCAGCCCGGCCGAAACTTCAATTTGATGCGGGGAAAACCGGCGGCGACGGCGGCGGCGACCGGCTCCAGCAGGTCCTCCAAGCGGTCCATCACGCCGAAGTCGGCGCCCACGGGCACTTCGTCGCGGGCCGCTCCGAGCGCGATATGCAGCGGCACGTTCTCGATGCGGCTGTGCAGCGCCCACCATGCGGTGTCGAACGCCGCCTTGGCGAACGGATTACCTTTGAAGAGGCCCATCCGCGCTTGCAGCTCGTCGCCGGTCCGCACGTCCGCGCCGATCACGGACGGCGCCAGCCACTCGCGCGCCACGGTGAACGCGCCGCCCGCCCATTCCGGGCTGTAGCACGGGGCGGCGAACGGGGCGCTCTCGCCCCAGGCGTCGCACGAGCCGCTCGATAGCCGGCACAAGAGTGCGTGGATCGCCGCGTCCTCGCCGTACGCCGTCCGCCACGGGTATAGCAACGGCATCGCGACGTGGTACAGTTCAATCCGGTCAATCTTCATCGCCGCTCCCCACGCCGCCGCTCATGAATCAGGTTCAACTGCAGTTCGATGCCCTGCCGCCCCGCACCACAAAAGGCACGATTGTACGGTTGATCGAGCAGGTCGGCGAGTTGCCTGGTAATCAGATCGGCGCGGTCTCCGTCCAGGGTCGCGCCGCGACCGCCACCGTTCCCGCCAGCGCCGCCGCCCGCCTCGTGAAACTGCTCGACGGAGCCACGATCGGCACCCAGTCCATTCGCGTGTCGCTGGCGCGAGGCGACGCCCGCGGGAACTCGGGCGACAACCACGGCGCTCGTCGGAGCGGCGGCGAGCCGTTTTTCGATCGCCTGCTCCGTTTGCTCGATACCGAAGCCAAAGCCGAAGCCGAACAGACCGTGCGGCGCGCTCGTTCTTCCAGCGGCGAACAGGCCGAGAAATCCGGCAATTCGCTCGTAAACCTCGTCCTGCGCGACGAATCGGTCGGCCTCGGCGGACGCGTCCTCTGGCGCCTCGGGAAACGCCAAATCGGCCAACCGCTCCCTTGGACTCGGCTCAACGCCGGCGCCCCCGTGTTGCTCTCCGAAGAAGGCCAACGGGACACCACCGGTTATCGGGGCGTCGTCTCCGAACGCGGCCCCGACTCGATCGAAATCGCCTTCGCCGAACCGCCCGAACCACTGTCCGATCGTCCCCTCTTCCGGCTCGATCTGGCCAACGACGAAGTCGCTCGCCAACGTCAACGCCAAGCGCTCGAACGCGCCCGCGACGCCGCCGGCGACCGGCTCGCC
>JBIKVL010000554.1:0-3947 GCA_044356875.1 Pirellulaceae bacterium
CATCTTCTTCGCTCCATTCGACCCACTTGTGGTATTGGTCGCTATTTTTCATTCTTGAACCTCCTCGATCGCTCGGCGGACCTGTTTTTCCTGGTACGGCTTCGCGTCATCGCCGAATGTCGGACCGTCGTTGAATCGCGAAAAAAACGATGACACAAATAAAGCTAGATCCGCACTTCCAAGGTCCACGAGCCAGACATCACCGCGAGCCGGCATCGTCGCCATTCGTTTCCTCGAAATCCAATGGGCGAAGAAGCCAAGAGGATGCCTTTACAGATTCAAGTTCACTTATTGGCTCGCGAGGCCATCTTCGTGGAGCTCGTCTTCGCGGACCAGTTGCCGCAGGCGGTCCTCGATTTTTCGATGGATCCGGCCGCAAATGACATAAATGTTCGGCTGCGTCTTGCCCGTGGATGCCGCCACATCCGCCACGCCTTCCTCATTAAGCTTCACGCGGCGGAAGACAGCCCATTGATCGGCAGCGACCTCGCTTTCGATCTGTTTCAGGGCTTCGGCGAGCAGTTCCTCCCGGAGCAACTCGCCGCTCATCTCTCTGGCCAAATCCTCCTCGGGGACCGCGTCCAGCGGCACCGCGGCATTGCTCCGCAAACGCTTTTGTTTCCGGAGGCTGTCGATCACCGCATGGCGGACGATCGTGGCTAGCCACGATCGAAATCGAAGTTTCGGGTCGTAGACGAATTCGCCCTTCTGGAACTTGGTGATGATCTTGACCAGCGTCTCTTGCGTAATGTCCTCCGCATCGACCGTCTGCAAATTGTTCTTACGACAGATGCCAAAGAACAATGGCGTATACTTTTCGATGAACTCTTGCCAATCCTGGCTGGTCGCGGCGGCGCCCACTTCGCCGTTGTTAGGGAGGAGTCGCGCGAGCATCGAGGCCCGGGTGATGCTCACGCCAAAGTACGCGTTGCTTGGGACTTCCATCAGCCATCTTCCGCTCAATGGGTGTCGATCATGCACTGTTTTCGAAGTCCTACCATACTCCACGACATGCCTCAACATGCCTCCATCCGGCTCGCCCAGTCTTCATGCTCCACGTACAACCTTATGGCTTCCACTGCGGCAACGACTTTCGCAGCCGCTCGATGCCAGCCGCCGTGGCGGCGGTTCCCTTCAAGTCGAGCGTCTCCAGGCGTTTGAGGCCGCGCAATGCGTCCAAGCCCATATCGCCGATTTGGCAATCCGTTAAGTACAGGGTTCGCAGTTTCGCGAAGGTGGCCAACCGCCGAAGGCCGGCGTCCGTGACCTTCGTCCCCGTTAAATCCAACTCTTCCAATTCCCGCAGCTTGCCGATCCACTCCAGCGACTCGTCCGTCGTCGCCGTCCGCTCCAAATACAGTTGCCGCAGCCGCGAACAGTGGCGAAAGGCGGCAAGTCCCTCGTCGGTGACCGATGTGAAAGACAGATCGAGCCATTCAAGTTGACGCGCGGCGGCCAGGGTTCGCATCCCTTGGTCCGTAACCGCCGTTCGCCCCAGACTCAGATGCCGCAATCCGGCCGTATCGGGAAAGTGTCGCAAATCGGCGTCCTCGACCGCGAGAAACTTAGGGTAATCGCGTTCAAAGTCCACAAACGACCGCCCCGAAAAATCGTTCAACATCGCGGGCGTGTCGCGGCCCGCGTAAATCGCCGACAAGCAGCGGCCCACCAGCGGCTTCCATCGACCTCCGTCCCCATCCATCAGAAAATGTGTCACTCCGGCCGACTGGGTGTAAAGTTCGCGAATGCGCGGATCGCCCTGAAGCTGGTCGCGGGTGAGTGTGGCGAGCTCGGCGAACGGCAGCGGGATGGCGCCGCGAAGACCGGCGTAGCGGGCGAACTGCAAACGACGCGCGTCCGGCCCGCCGACGACCGCGTAACCGGGGCGAAAGTGCAGCGACTCGAAATAAACGGCGATGCCTTCGAGCAACCAGATGCTGCCGCGTTGTCCCGCGTTCGGCGCCGCTTCCCCTTCCTCTTGAAACAATTGATGCGCGACTTCATGCCACCAGGTGGGACGTGCCGCGTCATCGCCCGCGAAGAGAAAAGAGACCGCCTCGGTATCCGCATAATAGCCCGAAGTCAGCTCAATCCGCGGCTGGCTCGATCGCAACGCCGCGACATATTCATCCCGCGTCTTGAAGATCGCGACTTGATGGCGTCGTCGCTTTCCCAGCGGCTCGTCGCGGCCGGCGAACCGCGCCCGCAACGCCGCCGCCGTGCTCCAGTGGCCGAAGAACAACTGGCTCCAGACCTGGCGCAGTCGCTCAAGCTCATGCGCGGCCGACTGTGCCACTGCGGCGCTATGGTTCGAACCGATAGTGAAATGAGCCGACTCGGCGCGCCAATGCTGTCCACGCCGCCAGCCGAGCTTGGGGTGATCAAAGGCCGGCCGCGTGACTTCCATGGTCGATCCGTCGGCAGCTGCGCCGAGGCCAAGAATCCGCCGCGCGGCGGCATGATCCGGATCGTCTCTCAACACTTCGTGCAGCAGTTGGAAGGCGGCGGCCGCGTCGCCTTCGCTATCGGCGCTTTCAACCGCGTCTTGCGTCTCAGAGTTGGAAGCGTCGCGGGCAGCGCCGACCGCCACACGGGCGGCGGCGAACAACGACTCGGCGTGCATCCGCCTCAGGTCGCGAAACTTCGCGTGCCACTGCGCGACGACCCGCGGAGCGTTGGGCGCCGGCCGAGTGGGATCCGGATCGTCCACGAGAAAAACCGTTTGTCGCCGCGGATCACGCTCGATCCACCAACGCTCGGTCAACTCCGCCTGCGCGGGTAAATCCAGGCCGCGACAACGATCCGCGAGTTGCTTGAGCCGATCGCGGAATTCGGCGTCCGCCGTCGCCCGCAGTTCCCGCCAATCCGCTCGAGCGCTGTCGAAGGGCAGGAGCGCGAGACTCGCGACCACGCCCCAAAGCACCGCACTCGCCAGTTTCCCTGAAGTGGGCATGACGGCTCCTCCGCTTATCGTCGCCGACATTGGATGTGTCGGCATTCTCCGCGTTTCCCGCTCCCCCGATTACCCGATTACCCGCGTTTCCCGCTTCGCATCGCGTCTGACTTGTCGGCGGCTTAGAGCCATTCGCCGAGCCGCGACGAGGCTTTGGCGAACTGGCCGTCAACGACGAAACTCCGAGTGTCGCGCAGGGCAGCGACAATCGCCGCCGTGAACGGCAGCGGATCGTCAACCGCCGGCGAAACGGGAACCAGCCGTTCGACGATGGCGTCGAGCAGTTGCTCCAGTCCCACTCCCGTCTGGGCGCTAATCGCGATTCCTGGTGGCCGATCCACCAACGCGGAGGCGACGTCCGACGCGACCAAGTCCGCTTTATTGTGCGCGACCAACGTCGGCCGCGTGCTGAGTGTGGCCGCCATCCGGTCGTCTTCCGCGGTCCATGGCTGGGACAAGTCGGCGACATGCACCGTCAGATCGGCCGACGCATGGCTGGCGAGCGAACGCTCGATGCCAGCGGCTTCCAGCCCGTCGACGGTTTCCCGCACTCCCGCCGTGTCGGCGAATCGTAGGGGCCAACCTTGCCACGCGGTAGTGGCGACGACAACGTCCCGCGTGGTTCCCGGAAGGGGCGAAACGATCGCTCGTTCGTAGCCAACCAGGCGATTGATCAAGCTGCTTTTTCCCGCATTCGGGCGGCCCACCAACGAGACGTGCCAGGGCTGCGCGAGCCGTAAGCCGCAGGACGATCGCGCGAGCAGTTGGTCGAGCCGTTCGAGCGCCTGGGCGGTATCGGCGGCGACGATCGACGCCGCGATTTCCCGGCAGGCGCGCCGCAAGGCCCCGCCCGCCTGAACCGCCATCCAAGCCGATGTTCGCTCCGTCAAACAGTTCGGCCAGGCTTCAAGCGCGGCTGCGGCGAGCGGGTCGAGTTGTTGGGCACGATACCACGCGGACGGTTCACAACGCGCCGCGCCGGCCGCCGCCAACG
>JBIKVL010000555.1:0-3944 GCA_044356875.1 Pirellulaceae bacterium
GTATGGACCTGGAGCGGTGGGGCCGCCGACGCCCAAGATGTCGGTAGCGGCCTTGATGGGGTTTATTTTCGCGGTTCTTTCGCCGTTCCTCTTCTGTTTGTGTTTCCTGAATGTTCCCGCCTCCATGATCGCGATTGTGCTCGGGCATCTCGCCATCGTGCAAATCGGTCGTAGCCAGGGGATGCTCCACGGCAAAGGGCTCGCCATCACGTCGCTGGTCATCGGGTATCCGATCCTCTTGGCGTCGTTGGCGTTCTTATCCTGGATTTTCGTGATCGCGCCCGCGACGCGGCCCACAGCCGCTCCGGGTTTTCCGGGTGGCCTGCCGATGGCGCGCAACATGTTCGGAGACGGACAAACTGGCCAGGGCAATGGCCTGGAGATTGAACTGGAAGAGCAGCCCGGAAAATCGAACGCCTCGACGCCGCCCGTTGCGCCAGGCCTGCCGAATTCCCCAGGCGGCGCACCAGGCGGCGCAAACATCCCCGGCAATCCTTCGGGGCCACTCGGCGGGCCACTCGGTGGGCCGCAAGTGCCGAAGATGCCCGAGTCGCCCCAGTCGCCGGATGTGAACTCGTCGCCATCCGGGATGCCCCGAATGCCGGGTACGCCTGGTATGCCGGGCATGCCGTCGTTCCCGTCACGCCCGCAGTTCCCCCGCCCCAATTTCAACTTGCCGCCAGGAGTTCCCGATCCGTTCGGCAATGCGGGCGTCCCTGGGAGCAGTCCGCCGGGAATGCCAACGCCTCCGAACTTTCCTGGCTTTCCCGGGTTCCCCGGCACGCCCGGCGGTCCGGGATTCCCAACGCCCAACGGTAGCCAGTCACCGCCCGGCAGTGGCGAGTCGACCCCCAATTCAACTCCGAAAACAACTCCGAAAGTAACGCCCAAGTCGACTCCCAAAACGACGCCTGAAACAACGCCTGAGACGACGGCAGGCGGAGTGACGGGCGGCCCGCCATCGTTCAATCCGTTCGCGCCGGTTCCCGTCGATCCGGACACGGTGTTGGCGAGCTTTCCCGACATCGGCTGGCCGGTGCGTTCGTTGAGTTTCTCCGCCGATGGCGGTCGACTTGCGGTTGGCCGCATCGACGCGGGGTTCATCGTCTACGACATCGAGAGCGGCAAGGCGGTTTTTCAGCGTGATCGGCTCGCCAGTCTGGGAGCGGTCGTTTCGTTGGCATGGTCGCCTGACGGCAAGTACCTGTTTGCCGGCGGCCAGTCGGGCCAGTTAGTCTCGTGGGAAGTCGAGCAGCCGACGGCGAAACCGCGAAACCATAAGGGGCACGCGCGGAACGTCGCCTGTCTGGTGGTCGGTCCCGAGGCGCGGTTTATCATCTCGGCGGGCGATGATCGAAGCGTGACATGGCAACAGCCCGATGCGCCCGATAAGGCCCGCTCGCTTACGCTGCCTGGCAGCGGCGATATCTTGGCGCTAAGAATTGGCTCGCCGCCGATCACGGCGATGGCGACGGACGGCAAGGCGATCTACGAGATCAATCTCAAGACGTCCGCCATCACCAACACGGTGGAACTCGAAAGGCGTCCCTGCCAGAGCGCCGATTTTTCCACCGATGGCAGTCGGTTGGCGGTGAGCGAGGGACGCGAAGTGAAGGTTTACGACACCGCGACGGGAAAGCCGAGCTTGACGATCCAAGTCGGCAGCGAGATGCAATGGTGCGTGCGATATACGCCCGACAACCAGCAATTGGTGACGGGCGGGCGGGGCATGTTCTACGTCTTCAATTCAGACTCCGGCAAAAGAATCGCTGGAATCTCCTTGGGCCAGCCTCTTTATGTGAAGACGATGGCGTTTGATCGCGAATCGCGGCGAGCGGCGGTCATTCCGGATTCGGCGGGACAGACGCTCCGCGTTTTCCGCTTGCCCACCACCGAGCCAAAATCGTCGCCGTAAAGACGCAGCCAAACGTATACAAAGCGGTCGGCACCGTCGCGGCCGGTTGGTCCTTGAAGTACTGCAGCGCAAGCGACGTGCCGAGGCCAGCATTCTGCATGCCGACCTCGATCGTCAACGCGCGGCGCATCGACTCTGGTTGGCCGATCGCGGCGGCCGCGCCGTAGCCGGCGACGTACCCGAGGAGATTAACAGCCAGCAGGGGCGCGAGCAGTTCGAGCGAGCCGGCTGCCAACCGGGAGCGGTTGAGGGCGACGACGGTCGCGATGATCCACAGAATGACGCAGTTCGCGACGATCGGTCCGAAGCGCACGCCCCAACGTTCGCCCCACGGGGTGAATCGCGCGACGGCGTAGCCGCTGAGAACCGGCAGCACGACCTGCAGGAGCAAATCGAGCGCGACTTGCACCCGATCGATGGGGATTGACTGGCCGAGCGTGGCGGAGAGCGTGAACGGCACCACGAAGGGCGAAAGCAGGGTCGACGCGGTGGTCAGGCTGACGCTGTAGCTGGTATGGCCGCGGGCGTTCAGCGTGAGCACGTTCGACGCCATCGCGCCCGGAACGCAGCCCACGAGGATGATTCCGATCTGGTAGTCCGGGCTCAGGCCGCTCCACCGCGCCGCCGCCCAGCCGAGCAGCGGCATCGCGGAATATTGAATGGCCGTTCCAAACAGCACGTGCGGCCAACGTTTCGCGACTTGCCGCACTTCGTCCCGGGGCATCATGGTGCCGACCGCGAACATGGTGGCGGCCAGCAACCAGGGAATCGCCCGCTTGCTGGCGACGAACGGATCGCCCGCCGCTCCAAAGATCTCCGGCCACCAAAACGCGACGCCGCAAATCGCCAACAGCCACGCCAGCAGATAACGCTCTAGCACGCGACACGATCTTTCTTTACCACGATGGCGATACCGACAACTAACGACAGGAACGAAGACAACAACATCGCGAGCGCCATGAGCGGCAAGTCTCGCTCCTTTTGCAACGTTTCCGTATGAAAGAATCGCATCATGATCAGCGCGAACGCGTTGTTGGCCACGTGGCCGAAAATGGCCGGCCACAAACTGTCGCAACGATAGGAGATCAGCCCCAGCCAAATGCCGAGCGGCACCACCGCGACCGAATGCATCGGATCCAGATGTGCCGCCCCAAACATCAGCCCGCTTAGTACGATCGCGAAGAAGGGCGGCCAAGCCTGTGCAAGGCGGCTTTGCACATAGCCGCGAAAGAGCAGCTCCTCGGCAATCCCCGGCAAACCGGCAATCAGCAGGAACAGCACCGGCGTCCATCGCGCATCGAAGCGGCGAAACAAGTCCTCCATTTGCTGGAGGTGCTCGCTGGGCGCGTCAAACAATTGACTGAGGGCCAGCGCTGTCAGATGGGCGATCGATGGCGTCGCCAACGCGAGCGGTAGCCAAGTCCACAGCGGCAGTCGGCCCCTGACCAATCGCAATCGTTGCCACCAGGACTGCGGGCTGAGCAACGCGGCGAACAAGGCCACCGCCAAAAACACGGATTGTCCCGGAATGACCATCGCCACCAACCCCGCCGGGGTCATGGTGATCGCTTCCAACTTCTTCGGGATGCCAGCTTGGTCTTGGAAGACTTCAGCCCCGTGCAACAAGATCAACCAGACAGCGCCAATCACCGCCGACACCGCAATTCCCGTCGGGATCGAAAGTCCGACAGCCAGAAATACCGTCCAGATCCGCGGCGGCGGCGGACGATAGACGACGGCGGCGAAACCACCCGATAACAGCCCGCCCGGCGGCAACGCGTCGCCATACATCTCCACCAACTCGGCCGGCACAATCCAGCGGTCAGCGGAATTGGGCGGAACAGCGGTTGGAACAGCCGGCGAAATGGCCGGCGGAACAGCCACCGGAGCAGCGGTTTGGGCATCGGACCCGACATTCGTCGGAACCGCTGCTTCGTTTGGACTCGGGGCGGCTCCGAGCGTCTGACGGTCGTCCTCGGCCATGGTGCTTTCATCCCGCTTGCGAAAAGACTGCGAACGGTCAGGCGAG
>JBIKVL010000556.1:0-3936 GCA_044356875.1 Pirellulaceae bacterium
TATCAGACGGCGGCTCGGCATCAAGCGTTCATTGCGGAAAACAAGCCGACGTGGGCTCGCGTTCGGGTGTTCGACGCGGACGTGACGTAGGCGTCTGGCGGCTTCGCGTCTGGCTGCTTCGAGTCTGGCTGCTTCAGGTCTAGCTGCTTCGCGTCTGGCTGCTTCGAGTCTAGCCGCATCGCGTCTGGCTGCTTCCGGTCTAGCTGCTTCCGGTCTAGCTGCTTCGCGTCGGACGGGCCTAGAAGGGGAATGGCGCAAGATTCCGAGATTTCCGGTGATCGATCGCGAATCCCCCTTGGACAAAGTTCGCGGTTCGGGTATCCTCCGGCGGTCAAGAACGGTTCGGGGTGTGGCTCAGCCTGGCTAGAGCGCTTGGTTCGGGACCAAGAGGTCGCAGGTTCAAATCCTGTCACCCCGACTTACACAACCGAAGAGCCCGCCCTCTCCTGTTCGGAGATGGATAACTCCTGACTGGAGCGGGCATTCGGTTCTTTTTCCGCGCGGTGTCTTCTCGAACCGCGGCTCTATTTTGTCGATCAGCTCGCGATACGCCTCGCGTCTTCTGGCTGGTTCGGCGTTCTCCCGTGAAAAAGGTGTTAGGACTCTTTTTTGGGGAGTTGACCTCGGGTAGATAGGATGCCGAGTTCAAAAGGCCAAAACGTGCAGACGAAGCGGGTGGAATTTATCACGCCTTGAACCGAGGCAATGCCCGGTCGGACATTTTCCACAAACTGGAGGACTACGAAGCCTTCGCGCAGATCCTCCCCGTGGGACTGGCGCGTTACGCCTGCCGGATTCTGGCTTACCAGTTTATGCCCAACCACTGGGATTTTGTGTTGCAGGCCGCTGACCGCCACGGAACTCAAGGCCGTTCGCAAAAGTGTCAATCGGGGCTCGCCGTTTGGAGATGATAATTGCGTGCAGGCAATCGCGCGGCACCTGAACCTCCAGTCGCCCCTCCGCCCACGCGGAAGACCAAAAAAGAGTCCTGACACCTTTGCCTCTGCGGGGTACCACGAAGCTCACGAAGAGCACGAAGGGTTCAGCGAAAAAAGCATTCGATGCGTTATTGTAGTTCCGGCCCGAGGTACCAGTGAATCGCGATCGCACAACCGATCATGTGATTCGGCAGCTCGTAGAATTCCATCTTCGTGCCCTTCGTGTCCTTCGTGGTTGCTCCAAATAAGTCCAGTGGTCAACGCCCTGATTGGCGAACGACATGGTTAACCGGGCTGCGGCCAGCGCGCGTTAACGTCAGAAACCACACGGTCGGCGGCTCCGGTTGAACCGATTGTTCATCCGTGCTCACTACGACCCTGCGTCGAATCCAAGCCAGAGCTCAATCGCACTCTCAACATCCGCCATTTGATCATCGGGCAGCGTCCCCAGACGTCGCATGAGTTTGGCAGCCGGAATCGTGATAATGTTCTGTGCGTCAAAAGCTTCAGGCTTGAGCGAACGAACATTGGAAGCGACCTCGAATCGCGAGTCGCGCGTGCTGGTCGTATGCGGGACAATCGTTGCCAATACGCGATCGTTTTCCTCTTTGGCGAGAATGCTACATATAAGGCACGGCCGCACTTTCGCGACCATACCAAGGTCCACAAGCCAGACATCACCGCGAGCCGGCATCGTGGCTATTCGATTCCTCAGCATCCAGTGCCTGAAAAAGCTCGTCAGCAATCCCAACGAGTTGGTCGTCTGACACAAGCGTATCGGGTAGCTCGCCACTCCGCCGAAGCATCGCGACCAGCAGTTCATGCTGTTCCTTGGCAGGCAGTGATTCGAAAGCTGCAAACAGCTGTGCGGCAGTATCAGTCATCACAAGAATCCGTAAAAGTAACCCCCCATGGGTGTCGGGTCTGGCGAACGACCAAGTGTACGCGGCAGGCGGGTTTGACCTCGACTTGGAAACCGGCGCTGCCGCCCGCTCGCGCGTAACGTCTTGTTCGCGCTCGGCTCTCCGCGATCGGCTCTTGGCTCTCAGGGAGAGAAGCTAATCGATCGGAACAGCCACACCGCGTGATGGCACGCTTGCCTGCGACGATCGAATAGGCGTGAAATCCTCCACCGCACTTTTGCCCTCCCGCTCCGATCGGAGACGAACAGCATGCATCGCTCGTTTGCGTTCTTCTCCGTGCCTCTGTGTCTCCGTGAGATCATTTCCCTGAGAGCGAACACGTATTCGGTGGAATCCGGCCTTTCAGCCGCTCGCCGATGACTCGAGATTCTGCCTAATGCGGGGTGGTGTGTCAAGCAAATCGAGGCAACTCCAAGGAGGCACACGGGTTTGACGTGATTCGGTGGAGGAGGTGAGGGTGTTAGACGGATCGGCGTTGGTGAATTAGGCGGAAAGCGGCTTTTGTTGGATTGTTTTAACTGCGACAGTCGGAGTTTCAGGGGACAAATGCGCATGGATAGCGGCGTTTCGTCGATCGCGAGGCGTTACGCGGAAAAAGCCCAAGTGAGCTATGCGGAATTCAGCCGAACGCGGCAAACAGAGCAACACTTGCCAGGCACCTATTGATTGTCCAACCGACTACGATCGGACTCGACTGTTTAGGTATTTCAAATATTTTCCATCACGAGAAATGCCACGGGCCACGAACCGGTAGTCGCGAAGCGACGACCGATATTAGCCCAGCCTTTTGAGGCTGGGCCATCTGCGTGCCGCCACGTGCCGCATCGTGCCACATCGTGCCGCCGGCGGAGAGTCTTCCATGGGTGGAAAACCTTGAAGACGATTTGGGGGAAAATTTGGCAGAAAATGGGTCAGGACTCTTTTCCGTTCTCAATTTAAGAGACCTGACGCTTTTTACTTTTCTTTTCTTTTTCGTGCGTGGGTCGACCTACCACATGGAGCCGCAACGTTCCGCATGTCGCCTGGTTTTTTTGTTCGGCGAGCGCACCACCAATCGGTCATGGCTTGGCCCGCAGAAATTCTTCCGCAGTCATACCAATATCCCGAATGATCTTCCGCAGCAGCGGTGGCGCAATATCCCGGCCCTTGTGGAATGGAACGGTAGTAAAGCGTCCATCAGCGTGTCGAAACTGCTTGTGCGCCCCTCGCTGACGAACTTCGATGAAACCTAACCCCGTTAGGATTTCCACGACCTCTCGCGGCTTCAGGACCGGCATCGTCATTGCTCAATTTACCTGCAGCGTTTCGGTGCCGACAAACTCGGATTCATGCGTTGGCTCGCCGTCTTCGAGTAGCATGGCAAGGACCTCGCGCATGTTTTCTCGCAGTTCTTCCAACGACTCGCCCTGCGAATGAGCGCCAGGAAATCCTGGAACCGATCCGACAAACAAACCGGTTTCGGGGCAGCGTTCGATCACCACCGTAAATGTCCTCATCGTAATCCTCAATTCTGCGCATCAGGCGTGGACAGCCAACTCGACTTCGCTCAACCAGACCTTCGGCACTAGTGGTATCTCTACCACGCCGGCAGTCCGGCGACCACTGGGGCGTTTCGCTTAACGAACGGCGCAACGCGGCGGCGCCGGACGCGGAAAATGGGTCAGGAATCCGTTCCGTTCCCAATAAATGAGACCTGCCCCCCTTGTCCTTGGAACGTATTCTCCGAAACGAGAAAGGTCACGGGCCACGAACCTGTAGTCGCGAAGCAACGACCGATATTAGCCCAGCCTTTTAAGGCTGGGACATCTTCGTGCCGCTGCGTGCCGCCGGCGGAGAAGCTCCCATGGGTGGAAGACCTCAAGGGTGATAGGGACGCGGATTATGGGTCAGGATTTTGTTCCGTTCTCAATAAACGAGTCCTGACCCCTTTTCCTTTCCATGGCATGGATCAATGAATGCAACCCAGCCTTGAAAGGCTGGGCTACCATCGGTTGTCGCTACGCGACCTCACAGACAGATTGCTCTACTCCCGTGGATTTATCGTAGGTGCCGTTGGACGCGGAAAATGGGTCAGG
>JBIKVL010000018.1:0-13772 GCA_044356875.1 Pirellulaceae bacterium
CTTCAGGCTCGGTAAGGAATCAGTTCCGCATGCTTGCGATCGCCGCCACTCCCGGTTCCTGCCAACCGATTCTGACAGACGAACCTGAACCGGGGCCGCCTGGCCCCGGCGCGGTGCTTTGCCGCACGCTGGAGTTAGGGGTCTGTGGCACGGATCGCGAGATCCTGCTCTCGCAACGTCCTGCGACGCCCGCGGGCCGCGAGCGGTTGATCCTGGGCCACGAGTGCCTGGCGCGGGTCGAAGCATGCGGGCCTGGAGTACACGGTTGGCAACCGGGCGATCTCGCGGTGCCGGTCGTCCGCCGAGCGCTCCCTGCATTCGCCCGCGGCCACCGTGTCGACATGCTCGCCTTCGGCTGCTTCACGGAACGCGGCATCTTCCATGAAGACGGCTTCTCCGCCGTTCGCTGGCTCGACCACCCCGAGCATTTGCTGCGAGTGCCGGCCAGCATCGCTCGGTTCGCCGTCTTGGCCGAACCGCTCGCGGTGTCCGAGAAGGCGGTGAACGAAGCGTTGGCCGTCCAGCAAGCCCGCATCGGTCCCGACGAATGGCGGACGCGGCCGCCGCGAGTGCTCGTCACCGGCCAAGGACCGATCGGGTTCACCGCCGTGTTGGCGGCCGTCGCTCGCGGCTGGCCGGTGACGATGATGGGCCGCGACCCGGCTGACTCCTTCCGCGCCAAACTCGCCCAGCGATTCGGCGCGGACTACCGGCAGATCGGTGGGCTCGTAACGGCTGCCAGCGCGACTGCGACAGCGGCCGAGTCGGCCAACACAGGCGACACAGCCAACACAGGCGACACAGCCAACACAGGCGACACAGGCGACGCCCCGGCGCCCGTGTTCCGCGCACCCGAGTTTCTCGCGTCGGCGCTCCGCGAGGGCGTGGCGCTGGAACGCGACGCCTTCGATCTCGTGTTGGAATGCACGGGCGCCGACGACGTCATGTTGCTGGCCGCCCACAGCCTTGCGTCGCGCGGCGTCATGGTATGGCTTGGCAGCACGCGTATTCCCGAGCCCCGTTGGCGGAATGTGGAACGGCTGATGCGCGACGGCATCCTGCGCAACCATCTCCATCTCGGCACCGTCAACTCGGCGCCACGCGATTTCATCGACGCTCTGCGACACTTGGAACAACTATCGACAAGCCACGCCGCCGAGCTCGCGGCGCTCGTGACCGACCGCGTGCGTCCCGCACAAGCGTTGTGGCATTACACGAACCGCACACCGCAAGGCATCAAAACCGTCGTCGATTATTCGGAGCCTTCCCTGTGAACACTCTCTGCCATTCCACGCTCGACCGCTTCCAACGGAAAGCCTCTCCCACGGCGCGCGTGAAGCGCCGCGGCCCGCGGATCGCCGCGAGCGTCTTCGGTTGTGTCGCCGCGCGGATCGCCGCGAGCGTCTGCCGTGGCGTGGCCGCGTGTGTCGCCGTCCTCGGCACCGCCGTCACGGCCACTTTCGTTCACGCCCAGACGGTTGGCACACCGGCAACATCCGCGCCCGCATCGTCCGTCCCGTCATCGTCCGTCCCGTCATCGTCCGCCCCGTCATCGTCCGTGTTGCCGATGCCCACCTTGGCGGCGCCGATGGCGACTGTCGATTTGACGATTGGGGAAGCGGCTGAGGTGGCGGTGTCCGGGGGCGGCATGGCCAAGGTGGAACTGCTCGAACTGCGCGAGCTTCGCGATCAGGTGCGTGGGGCGGTGCGACGCGCGACGGTCAAGGTGCGAGTGAATGGCGAGACGGTCGAGCTCGTGTCGGCGAACTACCATTTGCCGACGACCGTGGGTGGCGTGCGCGTCGACTGTCCGATCACGGCCGGCTATCCGCGGAATTCGACGCAAACCACCGCGCGGCTCGATCCCTGGGGATTGGACAAAGACGCGCGGCTGCGGCTGTGGCCCGCCCAGGGACCGCTCATCGAACCCGACACCTTCCAGTATCCCGCGAAACAAGCATGGTTCGCGACCGCGACGCAAATGGCCAACGAGCCCACCTATGTCGATGGCGGCGAGAAACCGGGCAAGGGGGCGGTCTATTACCACTACGGACTCGACATCGGCGGCGCCGAAGGGATGGTCGATGTCGTCGCGGCCACGGACGGGATGGTCGTTTCGCTCGGGACGAATTCGCTGCCGGGATTCGAGAAGACTCCGGTCGCGCCGCGCTACGACGTCGTCTATCTGCTCGACCCGCGTGGCTGGTTCTATCGCTACAGCCATCTCAAGACGATCGCGCCCGCGCTCAAGCTGGGGGGACGGGTGCGTCGTGGCGAGCCGATCGGAGTGCTGGGCAAAGAGGGCGGCAGCGGCGGCTGGTCGCATCTGCACTTCGACATCAGCGGCCGTCAACCCTCTGGCAAATGGGGCATCATCGACGGCTACGCGTTCCTGTGGGAAGCGAATCTCCGCGAACGACAACCGGCGTTGATCGCGGTCGCCCGACCGCACCACTTCGCGTTGACAGGCGAAGCGGTGCGGCTGGACGCAAGCCGTTCGTGGGCCGCCGCCGGCAAGGTCGCGGCGTACGAATGGACCTGCACCGACGGACAAACGGCGAGCGGCCCGGTGCTCGAACGAACCTACTCCAAAGCGGGCGTCTATAGTGAAATCGCGAAAGTGACCGACGCCGCGGGACGCGTCGATTACGACTTCGCGATCGTCCATGTGCTCGACGCCTCCGACCCCAATCGCCTACCGCCGTCGATTCACGCCGCGTTCAGCCCGACCACAGGCATCCGCGCCGGAGCGCCAGTGACTTTCTTGGTGCGAACATTCCGCACCACCGAAGGCGCGGAAACGTGGGACTTCGGCGATGGTTCGGCGCCGGTAACCGTCAAGAGCGACGGCAACGTGAAACCGCTGGCCGCCGACGGCTATGCGAAAACCACACACACGTTCGCCAAGCCGGGCCTCTATTTGGCGCGCGTGCAACGCACCGATGGCAACGGCTTCACCGCCATCGCCCGTTTGAAAATCGTGGTCGAGCCCTAACTGTCCGCAACAGTCAGCGGCAACAGTCAGCCGCGACGGTCAGCGGCAACAGTCAGCGGCAACAGTCAGCGGCAACAGTCAGCCGCAACAGTCAGCCGCGACAGTCAGACGCGACAGTCAGACGCGACGGTCAGACGCGACGGCGGCGTGTGCGGCTAGCGCTGCGTCGTTGCAGGCGGAGATCGTTCAGTCCGTGGTAGGTGAGCAGCAGGGCGCCGTCGGCGGCCGATTGATCGAACAGCGTTTCCCAAAACGGCTCTTCGCCCGGCCACGGAAAAACGAAGATGAGATCGAAGTCGTCGATTTCCAAACCCAGTTCGTCGTACGCGTCGGGCGAATCGGTATCGACCAGCGACTGTTCCACGAGGAATTTTTCCAGCTTTTCCTTGCCGGGCGGAATCGCGCTCCCGTGGCCGAATTGGGCTGCGATATCGAAGTCTTCGGCCAACTGCCGCGCTTCGTCCACCAGCAATTGCTCGACCTCGATCCCACAGGCGTCGAAGTCGTGGAGCGCGGCGAGCAGCGTGATCACGCCAAATCCGCTGCCCCATTCACAGAACGCTTGGCCAGCGGAAAGTTGCCGTTCCACGATCCAACGCAGACAGGCATCCACCATGCGGAAGTCGCTGGGGACGAACCCGTGGATCAGCGGGCCGCGGCGTCGATGCGTAAAGTCATCGATCCGGCGATCGGCCTCAAGCAGCATCTCCGCGGCGCGTCGCGACGGAGGCGCGGTCGCGGAGAAATCGGGCAAGTCGATGCGGGTGAGCATAGGTTTCCCGTGGTAGGCAGTTTTGGCAAGTGCGTCATAGAATACCCGACCCTCGAACCGCGCGAAGACAGCCGCGCCCGCGTTTCCCGCGGTCGCTCGCCAAAGGCGGTCGTCCGACTGCGCCGGCCCTCCATCGCCGACCACCGCCAACGCTGGAACACCACCGCCAACGCTGGAACACCACAGCCAACGCTGGAACACCACAGCCAACGCTGGAACACGACAGCAAACGCTGGAACACCATAGCCGACGCTGGAACACGACAGCCAACGAAGAAACACGACGCGGCCGAGGCACGATAAGGATGGATCCGCATTCAGGGAGATCACCGCGAGATGGGTAGCGAGCTGGCACTGGGACCGACAGGGAGGTTGCGACTTGCCACAACCGATGACGAAGCGCGCGGTGAACTGAACAAAACGCTCCGCGGAGACCTGGAAAGCCAATTCGCCGAGTCGAACGCGGCCGGTTTGCTGGCGCTCGTGGATCCCGAACTGCCCACGGAACTCCCCGCGACGCTCGCCTTTTGGCGCGGCTGGATGCGGTTGTTCTTCCGCCACTTATGCCAAGCCGAGGACGAGCCAGGAGAAAACTGGCGGGCATTGCCGCCGCCCGCGCGGGAGGAACTGCTTGCGTTTGTTCAATCCGCGCCGCCGATGGTCGGGCTCGAATACCTGACGGCCGAGTTGCTTGAAACGTGCTGGACGGAACTCGCCACGCTGGTCGCCGAGGCCGCGACGGCCGATCCCGAGGGGCCCGCCGAGTGGCTCCGCAAAGTCAATCCGCTCGCCCATCTGATCGGCAAGGTGACGTTCCATTTGGCGGAGAACAAACGCGATCCACAGCGGCCGTTCGCGTTCCTCGCCACCTTCTCCCACAAACTGTCCACCAGTTCCAAACCGCAGCATCGGCCGTTAGCCGAGGCCTTGAAACAGTCCGCCGTCGCCGGCGATCTAAACCAATTGGAACTGCTGCTGGAGCCGGTCCGCCGCGCCGCCGCCAACTCGCCGCTCGTCGCGCGTTTGCTCAAAACAAGGCAACTCTTCGCCGCTCAAGCCTGGACGGCGGACGAGGCTTACCGATTCCTCGTCGAGTCGCCGACCATGGAGTCGGCGGGCGTGGTCATCCGATTGCCGGATTGGTGGAAGGCGCGGCGCCAAGCGCGTCCACAAGTGCAAGTGCGGTTGGGAAAACACGAACCATCCACCGTCGGGCTGGATGGATTGCTCGATTTCGACATCCGCGTCACGCTGGGCGGCGAGCCGCTGACACCCGAAGAGCTAGATCAACTAATATCGGGCGCCCCCGGCTTGGCGATGTTGCGTGGCCGCTGGGTCGAGGTCGATCGCGCGAAACTGCAGGAAGCGCTGCGGCATTGGCAGCGGATTGGCGAGGAGCATCCCAACGGCTTGTCGATCATCGATGGCATGCGAATGCTGGCGGGCGCTTCGATCGCCACCGTCGAGGACCAGCCCGAGCAACTCGCGCAGTGGTCGTCGATCGTCGCCGGCGACTGGATGCGAGAGACGCTCGAACGGATGCGTTCGCCCAGCGAGTTGGTGGAATGCGAACCGGGCCGCGATCTGAAAGCGACGCTACGGCCATATCAGGTCGAGGGCGTGCGGTGGCTGTGGTTCATGACGAAACTGGGACTCGGCGCCTGCCTCGCCGACGACATGGGACTTGGCAAGACCGTCCAGGTGCTCGATCTCCTCTTGCAACGCAAACGCGCCGCGGAACGCTTGAACGCGGCGAACGAGGAGAACGCGGCGAGCAAGACGGAAGGTGCAAACAAGACGGACGCACCGCGTGCGAGCGTCGCCAAGCCGAGTCTGCTGGTGGTGCCCGCGTCGCTGTTGGGAAACTGGAAACAGGAGGCGGCGCGGTTCGCGCCGTCGTTGCGGGTGCTCGCGATCCATCGCTCCGAGCTCGACCCGGCCGAGTTGGAACGACGCGCGCGGGATCCCGAGAAAGGGTTCGCGGACTGCGACTTGGTGATCACCAGCTATGGCATGGTGCGCCGGCAACCGTGGTTGGAAAAGGCGACCTGGTCGCTGGTGATCCTTGATGAAGCGCAGGCGATCAAGAACGCCGGAGCGGCGCAGACGAAAGCGGTGAAAAAACTGCGCAGCGACCGGCGGATCTTGATGACCGGCACGCCGGTCGAAAACCATGTGGGCGAGCTTTGGTCGCTGTTCGACTTTTCTTGTCCGGGACTGCTGGGCACGGCAGCCGAGTTCAAACGGTTCGTGGCGGGGCTCAACAAGCAGTCGGACAGCGGCGCTTACGCCAGTCTGCGGAAGCTCGTCGGCCCTTACATTCTGCGGCGTCAGAAAACCGATCCGTCGATCGCCCGCGATTTGCCCGACAAGATCGAAATGAGGACCGAATGCGGTTTGTCGCTCGCCCAATCGGTCCTGTACGCGAAAGCCGTGGAATCGCTGCGTAATCAATTGGACCACGCCGAGGGCATGAAACGCCGCGGGTTGGTGCTCGCATCGCTCATGCAGTTCAAACAGATCTGCAATCATCCGGCGCAGTACCTCAACGAACCCGACTTTCCGGCCGAGCGCAGCGGCAAGTTCCAGCGTTTGGAACAGTTGTGCGACGAGATCGCCGCGCGCCAGGAAAAGGTGCTCGTATTCACCCAATTCCAATCGCTCTGCCAGCCGCTCGCCGATTTCCTCGCCACCGTCTTTCACGCGCCGGGACTTGTCCTGCATGGCGGAACGCCCGTAAAACGCCGCGCGGAACTGGTCAAGGAGTTTCAGAACGATCCCGACAAGCCATTCTTCGTGATTTCGCTCAAAGCGGGTGGCAGCGGACTGAATCTCACCGCCGCCTCGCACGTCATCCACTTTGATCGCTGGTGGAACCCGGCGGTCGAAAACCAGGCGACGGATCGCGCGTTCCGCATCGGCCAGCAACGCAACGTGTTGGTCCATAAATTCGTCTGTCGCGGCACGATCGAGGAGCGGATCGACGAGATGATCGCCGGGAAACGCGCGGTCGCCGAACAGATCCTCGACGACGACGGCTTGCCCAAGCTCAGCGAGATGCCGAACGACGAGCTGCTGCGTTTCGTGTCGCTCGATGTCAGCCGCGCGACGGCCGCCGCGGGCGCTGACGCTCCCCTGGACGGGAACGCCGACATGGCCGCTGCGGATCACGCCTCGGCGGATAACGCCTCGGCTGACAACGCCATGCCCGACGCTACGGGCGGCGCGGGAAAACGCGGCGGCCGCACCCACGCGAAGACGGTGAGGCAAGTCCGAAAAAAACTGGAATGAACGCGTTTCTGGTGTGCGGATCGCAGCAAAGACGTTATCTTGCCGCGAGCGTCGTCACCGCGAACTCGTTTCGCGGCGTTTTGTCGCATACGATCGATGGGATCGATTGATTAAAAAAGGGAGTGAGCGATGGGATGGGGTTCTTACGGTGGCGGTTGGGCTCCTTACGTTTCCGTGGGCGACCGCATTGCGAAAGGCATTCGCGCGGCGCAAAAACTGGCGAAGTCGGAAAAACGCGAGCCGAGTCCCGTGGTCGTGAAGACGCGCGATATCGCGAAAACGTTCTGGGGTAAAAGCTGGTGCGACAACCTGGAACGCTACAGCGATTTCGCCAACCGCCTGCCACGCGGCAAGACCTATCTTCGAAACGGCTCCGTGGCGGACTTGGTGATCGAACCCGGCGTGATCCGGGCGATCGTCGGCGGATCGGAAGCCTACAAGATCGTCATCAAGATCGAAGCGTTGAAGCCGTACTTGTGGCGCTCGATTGAACGCGATTGCTCCCAGGAAATCGGCTCGCTGATGGACCTCCTGCAAGGCAAATTCAGCAACGACATCATGGCACGCCTGACGCGCCAGCAGGACGGCCTGTTTCCGGCCAAAAACGAGATCTCGATGAGTTGCACTTGTCCGGATGGGTCGATCGTCTGCAAACATGTCGCGGCCACGATCTACGGCGTTGGCGCCCGACTCGATAGTCAACCCGATCTGCTCTTCAAGCTCCGCAAGGTCAACCATCTGGAACTGATCGGCAAAGCGGCGACCCAAGAGAATCTTGATCGCGCGCTTGGAGCCGCCACCGGAGCGCTCGAAGGCGAAGACCTCGGCAGCATCTTCGGCATCGAACTGAACAGCGATTCCGCGCCCGCCAGTCGCCCAGCGAAGAAGGCGGCGAATCAGGCAACGAATCGGCCGGCGAAGAAATCCGCCAAGGTGAAAACAGAGTCCGTTTCCAAGGTTGATTCCAAGGCCATTTCCAGGGTCATTTCCAAGGTCGCATCCAAATCCGCTTCGAAGACCGATTCCCAATCCGCCGCTGTCGAAGCCGTCAGTCCCAAAGTGGCCAAGTCGAAGCCCGCCGCGGTAACAGCAGCCGAGCCTCCCGTAGCGACGAAGCGAGGACGCGCGAAGCCACCCGCCACGCCAGTCGCCGCCACGCCAGTCGCCGCCACGCCTGAGGTGCCTACAAAAGCGACGGCCACTAAGGCGTCGGCCACCAAGGTAACGGCAGCAAAGGCAACGGCTACGAAGGCAACGGCGACATTGGAAGCCAGCAAGGTTAGCGGGAGGCTCCAGCGGGAGACGGAGGCCAGTTCACCCAAGACCCGAGCGCCGCGGAAATTGAAATGAATCGAGCGCCCGTCGTTGCCACCGCCAGTTAGACTAGCGTCGAAGAAACACGGATCGCCGACGGCCCCTTGGAGTGGACGCGGCGTGTTTTCCAGGCGACACCAGGATGGCACGGGGGCCCTACGATGCACGCACACCCTCTTCGCGACCCGATCGCCGCGCCCACGTTTTCGACGCCGTCCCGACGCCAACTGATCAGTTCCGTCGGCGGCGGTTTCGGAGCGTGCGTGTTGGCGGGATTATTGGGGCCCGACCGCGTCGCCACGACCGCAGCCACTACCACGGCCGCGTCCGAGGCGACGCCGAAGTCGTCAGTCCGTTATGAACCGCGAGCCAAGCGCGTCGTCTTTCTCTTCATGGCGGGTGGCCCTTCGCACCTTGATCTGTTCGACGAGAAGCCGCTCCTGGCCCAGTACGCGGGCCAACGGCCGCCCGGCGCCGATTTGCGGACCGAGCGGGTTACGGGCGGGCTGTTGCCAACGCCTTGGAAATTCGCGCCGGGCGGGCAGAGCGGTTTGCGGATCAGCGAACTGCTGCCCCGCATCCGGGACTGCGCCGACGATCTGTGCATCGTGAAGTCGGTGGTGGGCGGCAACCCGAACCACGCGCCCGCCGCCAACCACCTGTTTTCCGGCCGGATCGATCAAATCCATCCGTCGCTCGGCGCCTGGGTTTCCTATGGGCTCGGAACGGAAAACAGCGACTTGCCGGCGTTTGTCTCGCTCAGCAGCGGCGCGACGGCCGTGCGGTACGTGCGGAGTGGCTACTTGCCGAGCGAGCACCAGGGAACGCCGATCGACATCGCCGAGAAAGATCCGGCGAAAATGGTGCAGTTCCTGCGAAACCGACATTGGGACGTCGATACGCAGCGCCGCCAATTCGAGTTCCTGCAGCGGATGAATCGTCGGCAGGCCGAGGCGGCGGGCGATCCGGCGCTCGATTCGCGGCTCCGCGCGTTCGAGACGGCCTACCGCATGCAGTTCGCCGCCGGCGACGTGTTCGCGCTCGAACAGGAAACCCGCGCGATCCGTCAAGAGTACGGAGAAACGCCGATGGGGAACGGCTGCCTGCTCGCACGCCGCTTGGTCGAACGCGGCGTGCGTTTCGTCCATTTGGAATTGGGCGGATGGGACCACCATGAGAATATCGACAAAGGGATCGCCAGCCTGAGCCGTCAGATCGATCAGCCGATCGCGGCGTTCCTCGGCGATCTCAAACGCCGCGGGTTGCTCGACGAAACCCTCGTCGTGTGGGGCGGCGAATTCGGCCGAACGCCCGTTTCCGAGAGCGGCAACGGGCGGGACCACAACCACTATGGGTTCACGATGTGGCTGGCGGGCGGCGGCGTGCGGGGTGGTATGTCGTACGGCGCGACCGACGACTTCGGCTTCCAGGCTGTTGAACGGCGCGTCTCCGTCCACGACCTGCATGCCACGATCTTGCATCTGTTGGGCGTCGACCACGAGCGTCTTACGTATCGGCATTCGGGCCGCGATTTCCGACTCACCGACGTCCATGGCGAAGTCGTCCAGGATTGGCTCGCGTAGTGGGTCATGCCATGTTTGTGGCCCGTGTTCCCGTTTGGCGTTTTCGATCCGCGTTTGTCAGCCTGTTCTCTGATTCCAGGAGTTTTTTGCGATGGCGTCGTCGCCTGTTTACTGCGATGTGGATTTCGACCGGCCAGGGCGGCAGCATGGCCACCTCTATTTGCCCTTCTCTTATAACCTTGCGGGTTGGGCGAATCTGATGGTGCCGATCACGGTGCTCAACGGCCAGCGGGGCGGACCGACGGCGTTGGCGCTGGCGGGCAATCATGGCGACGAATATCCGGGCCAAGTCGCGTTGTTGCGGTTAAGCCGCGAATTGCCCCTGGAGGAAGTGCGAGGCCGCCTGATTCTGATCCCCTGTCTTAGCATGCACGCCTCGAAGGCGATGACGCGGCTGTCGCCCGTGGATGGCAGGAATTTCAATCGCTGTTTTCCCGGCCGTCCCGACGGGACGCCCTCCGAGGTATTGGCGCATTATCTTTCGAGCGTGCTGTTTCCGTTGGCCGACATCGTGATTGATATCCACACTGGCGGCCGCAGTTTGGATTTCGTGCCGTGCGCACACATGCACTTGGTGCCCGACTTGCAACAGCGCGAGCGGATGCGGGCCGGTACTGAAGCTTGGAATTGCGAACTGGCGTTCCTCTATGCCGATATCGCCGGCTCGGGCCTATTACCCGTCGAGGCGGAAAACCAAGGCAAAACGGTGATCACGACCGAGATGGGCGGGGGCGAAGCGGTACCGGCCAGCGTGCATCGGCTGACGCAAAGCGGCTTGCGAAACGTGCTACGGCATTTCGGAGTGCTCGAAGGCCGACCGGCGACCCGACAGGAACTTGGCATCAAGCCGGTCCGGTGGGTCCAGGCTTTGGATCGCGAGGATTACCGGTTCGCCCCTGAGTCCGGCGTTTACGAGAACTTGGTCGATCTTTGCGCCGACGTGGCGGCGGGCGAACGCGTGGGCCAGATCCACTTCATCGAGCGTCCGGACCGCGAACCGGTCCCCGTGGTCGCCGCGTCCGCGGGCGTCTTGATCGGCACCCGCAGTCCGAGCGTTGTGATTCAAGGCGACTGCGTCGCGTGCATCGCCCACGACGTCACATGGTAGGGAAATTCGGTCACACGCGAGCGGGGTGAGGTCAAGGGTCTGGTTTTAGATCGATTTCCAGCCGACGAGTCGTATTCGTTTCAGCATCCGCGTCATTTGCTCTCGTGAGATGGCGTCATTTTATCGGGGGATAGCCCTGCCGGGTTTGAGGCGTGGACATCGCCTTGGCGTCTGTGTTTCGGCCAGCCGCCGCCGCCCACTGTAGCCATAGCCTTCGCAACGTGGGCGACCTCCGGAACGCGGGCGACCTTCGGAACGCGGGCGACCTTCGGAACGCGGGCGACCTTCGGAACGCGGGCGACCTTCGGAACGCGGGCGAATCGTCCGGGCTAGCTTGTCCGCCACGCAAGCCTGCGGCACAATACGGCCCATCGCGTTGCGCTAGACGTTGCCTCGAGAGGTCGCCGGAATGGCCGCGTGGTCGATCGCGGGCAGCATTACCATTCACAGGGAGTACCAGGCATGGGGCGTCCGGTTACGCTGTTCACCGGCCAATGGGCCGATCTGAAGTTCGAAGAGATGGCGCGGAAGACGAAGGAGTTCGGCTACGACGGCATCGAGCTCGCCTGCTGGGGCGACCACTTCGAAGTCGACAAGGCGCTGGCCGACGACAAGTACTGCGCTCGCAAACGCGAATTCCTGGAAAGCCTCGAACTGCAGTGCCATGCGATCAGCGCCCACTTGGTCGGCCAAGCGGTGCTCGACCGGATCGACGAACGCCACAAGGCGATCCTGCCTCCGCACGTCTGGGGAGACGGCGATCCGGCGGGTGTGAACCACCGCGCCATCGAGGAATTGAAGAACACGGCCCGCGCTGCCCAGAAGTTTGGCGTGAGCGTGGTGAACGGCTTCACCGGCTCCAGCATTTGGCACTTGAACTACTCGTTCCCGCCCGTCCCGCCCAAGATGATCGACGACGGCTTCAAGCTGCTCGCCGAGCGTTTCCATCCGATCCTGGACGTGTTTGAAGAGTGCGGCGTGAAGTTCGCGCTCGAAGTCCATCCAACCGAAATCGCGTTCGATCTCTACACGGCCGAACGGGCGCTCAAGGCGCTCGACTACCGCGAGTCGTTCGGTTTCAATTTCGATCCGAGCCACCTGCATTGGCAAGGCGTCGACTCGGTCGAGTTCATCCGGGCGTTTCCCGACCGCATCTACCACATGCACGTCAAGGACGCCATCGTGACGCTCAACGGCAAGAGCGGCATCTTGGCCAGCCATCTGAACTTTGGCGATCCGCGGCGTGGCTGGGACTTCCGCAGTCCCGGCCGGGGCGGCGTGAACTTCGAGGAGATCATCCGCGCCCTGAACCAAGTGGGTTATAAAGGCCCGCTGTCGGTTGAATGGGAAGACATGGGCATGGAACGCGAATTCGGTGCCCGAGAAGCGGCCCGGTTCGTGAAGCAAAAGGACTTCGTCCCGAGCGGCCGAGCTTTCGACGCCGCCTTCGAACGTTAATCCGTTGCGTGGTCGAGCGACGCGCTGCCCGAAGTTATCGGGACGCGGGTCGCACAGAACAAGCCAGCAAGAAAGGCCAGCCGCATCGGCTGGCCTTTCTGTTTTTCCCTCATCGCTGGACGCGTCTGGCATCCGCTGTCACGGCCTGCCGTCAAGCACCACGCCGCGCCCGCTCTGCCCGTCCTAATCGTCGCTACGGGACGAGAACAATCCAAGTCTGATCAGATAGTACAGCAGCGTCAGGACACTCTGCAGGGTCGCGGCCACGTACGTCAGAGCGGCTGCGTTGAGCACTTTCCGCACGTAGTACATCTCTTCCCGGTCGCAGATGCCCATGTCCACCAACGCCGCTTTCGCTCGGGCGCTGGCATCGAATTCGACGGGCAGGTTCACGATCTGGAAGAAGGCGACGCCGGCGAACAGGATGACGCCGGCCCAGGCCAGGAACTTCAGCCCGAGGCCAAACCCGATCATCAGCATGAACATGCCGAATCCACTGCCGAAATTGGCGATCGGTACGGCCGCGTTGCGGATAACGAGCGGCGCGTAGCGGTAGGCGTCTTGGAGGGCATGGCCCGCCTCGTGGGCGGCGATGCCCACTGCCGACGCGGTCTGTCCGTGGTAGACGTCGGGACTGAGCCGCAACACCTTGGCGCTTGGATCGTAGTGGTCGCTCAAGTGGCCGGGGACCTGCTCGATGCCGACATCGTACAACCCGTGGGCGTCCAGCATTTGCCGAGCGGCCGCGTAGCCAGACATTCGCGCGCCGACGGCGTTGCCTCGCGAGTAATTCCGCGACACGAGGATTTGGGCCACGATCGCCAGGAGCATGGCGGGTGCCAAAAACACGAAATACAGCGGATCGAAGTAAAACATTTTCCGTCTTCCTCTTCCTATTCCTCATCTCGCCCAGGACGCTTGCTCGTCTGGTGGAATTCTACGCAGTGGCGACCGGCGGCAAGTCCCGATAACCGGGTTTCTACGGGAATTACGCATTCCGCAGGCGGGTGGTTCGCCAGATTGCCAAGTCGTGGCGTTCGAAGCTGGACGAATTAAGCTGAAGCGGTCGATGAAACCGGCAATCTTCGCCAGTCCCCACGGAACTCCGCCATGCGTTACCCGGCTACCCGTCCCGATTCCTCTTCCTCACTCGCTCGACGCCAGTTTCTGGCGGGCGCTCTGGGTTTGCCGCTCGTCGTAGGCCCCGCCTTGGCCGCTTTGGTCGCTTCTAGCGGATGCGGTCCCGAAGAGC
>JBIKVL010000866.1:0-2809 GCA_044356875.1 Pirellulaceae bacterium
AATCACGAATCCGTGTTCATCGTAGCGCTGCTTCTCAGTTTCGAAAGCCATCGGACACACTCCTCGGGTAACCACGTAGCCGCCAAGCCGCTGGAGGACGACGAATCGAAAGACGGGAACTACCCGCACTAGTGCCGAATGATACCAAGTGAAGCGGGCAATCAGTGGGTTTCCGGGATGACCAGTCGGACATCCAAACGCGTGCCTCCGCCGGGTCGGGGCGTGAACTGCGCCGAGCCCCGGTAGAGCCGAGCGCGTTCCTGGATGCCCCGGACACCGAACCGATCCGACGGAATCCGCTCCAGGTCGAAGCCGCTGCCGTCGTCGTCGATGCGGATGGCGAGTTGTTGGTCTTCCTGCGCCATTTCGATGCGGATATTCGTGGCGCGTCCGTGCCGCAGCGCGTTGCTGACCGCCTCCTGGACGATGCGGAACACCACGCCCTCGAAGAGCGGCTCGAAGCGGTCGGTCTTCAATTGGCAGGCGAACTGGAAGTGGCATTCGGCCATCCGCATCGACTCGGCGATCAGATGGCGAATCGCCTCCTCGACTCCGCATTCCTCGATCACCAGCGGGCGCAGGTCGTTGATCAGGCGACGGCACTCGCGCATCGCTTTGCGGGTCAGTTCGAGCGCCCGTTCCAATTCGATGCCGACATCGTCCTCGAACTTCGCCTGCGCCGCTTCAATGTTCAAAAGGGCGCCGAAGAGCGTTTGCGCCAGGCCGTCATGGATGTCGTGCGAGATCAGCCGCCGCTCGCGTTCCTGCATTTCGAACATCCGGCGGATGGTGAATTCGCGTTCGGCGAGGCGTGTCTGGGACGCGTTGAGCGTGGTGAGGTCCTGGACGGCGCCCAGGGCCCGCGTGAGCCGCCCGGACGCGTCGCGGGTGAAGTGGGCGCGGTCGACGACCAAGGCGTACGCGCCATCCCACTGCCGATAGCGATACTCGGCTTGCCAACCACTGGCGTCCGTCGCCACCGCCGTCTCGAACGATTTCACCACGCGAGCCCGATCGTCAGGGTGGATGCGGTCCGACCACCAGCGGCGGCATTCCAGCCAATCCGTCGGTCCTTCCTCCCTGGGGCCGAACATCCGCAGATAGGCGTCGTTACGCCAAACGCGGTTGGTGGTCGCGTCGAAGTCCCAGATCGCGTTGCTGGTGACTTCCATGAGCAACCGCCAACGTTCCTCGAGATTTCGCAGCCGCGCCTCGGTGGACTCCGCCGATTCCCCGACTCGTTTCCCGTTGTCCACAGCTACAATGCCCCCATCGGCCGCAGTGCCAGGGTTCGCGATACCCTGCGTACCGCGAGCCGCTTGAGCGATGACCACTCAACCTACACTTTCGCCAGCCGGGGGGAATTCCCTCCAAAAGGCGTGGATCGTCTTGTTCCAGCGATGCGCAGGCCCCTGCGATTCCAACTGATGGGCCCGATGGCCGGCGTCACGCTCGTGACGCTGTTGCTGCTCGCCGTCGTTGACATCTGGCTGGTGGGCCGTCAAGCGCGGCGCCAGATCGAACGGCAATGGCTGGAAACCGGCGAGACCCTGCAACGTTCGACATTTCCCCTGACCGACAATGTCCTGCTGCAACTCCGCGGCCTCTCTGGCGCCGAATACCTGTTGGTCGACACCGCCGGCAAGCGGCTCGCGGCCACCCCCGCCGTCGCAAGCGCCACCCAACGTTTCCCCTTCGAAACTCCGACTGCCACGGAGTCCGCCACGAAGTCGGCGATGGAGTCCGCCACGAAGTCCGCCACGGAGTCGGCCATGAAGTCCACCACGAGCGGCCCGCCTGAGCGTCGCGAATGGCTGGATGGCCAATCGTATCTTCACAATTCCCTGCGGCTGCGGCGGCCTGTGGATGGCGGCCGAGTCGTCATCTTGCATTCGTTTTATCCCGAAGCGCGGTTTCAACGAGCGTGGCGGGACGCGGTCGGGCCGCCGCTGGCGGTCGGATTGTCAGCCGTCGCCGCCGTCATGCTCGTCGGCGGTGGACTTGCCCTGCGGGTCACTCGGCCAGTCGCGCGGCTGCGCGATCAAGTGGGCCGGATCGCGGCCGGTCAGTACGAGCCGCTGCCGTTGCCGCCACGCGATGACGAGCTCCGCGATCTGACGGGCGCGGTCAATCAATTGGCGGAACGGCTGGTCGGCTACGAGTCCCGAGTACGTCGGCAGGAACAGCTCCGCACGCTCGACCAACTGGCGGGAGGCATGGCCCATCAGTTGCGGAACGCTGTCACTGGCTGCCGCATGGCGCTCGACCTGCACCGCCGGGCCTGTGGCCACGCGGACGACGAAGCATTGGAAGTCGCCGGCCGCCAGCTCGAATCGATTGAAGAATATGTGCGACGATTCCTAGCGCTCGGACGCGGCCAATCCGGTCCCATGCGGCCGCTCGATTGGACCGACGTCATCGCGGGCGTCATGCCGCTCGTCCAGCCCCGCTGCCGGCATTTGGGCGTGGCCTTGCGTTGGCTTCCGCCAACTGTCCCGGCGCCCATTCGTGGAGACGCGGACTCGCTGGCGCAACTGGCGGTGAATCTCCTGCTGAACGCCGTCGAAGCGGCGGCGGAGGCTGAGACGCCAACGGTCGAAGCGGTGCTGCGTGTGGGCGAGGACCGCATAGAGTGGGAAGTCGCCGACACGGGAAAGGGACCGCCCGAAGCGGTTCGCGAGAGGATTTTCGAGCCGCTGGTGACGAGCAAACCAGATGGCGCGGGGCTTGGGTTGGCGCTCGCTCGCGAGGTCGCGGAACGTCATGGCGGCGCGATCGATTGGCGCCGGGAGGATGGCTGGACGCGGTT
>JBIKVL010000557.1:0-3915 GCA_044356875.1 Pirellulaceae bacterium
GGCCCGTCACCACCAACGCGACATCCGGCGTCGGCCAACCCTCGAACAATGGCAGATGCGCCGTCGCGGAACGCGGCTCGGCACCCGCCTTTTCCGCCACTTTCTCTGCCGGCTTCTTCGCTGGCTTCTTTAGTTCCGCATCGTCCGCGATCACGCCCTTGCTTGGCGTCCTCTTACCGCTCACCCCAAGACGGCTCTCAGCGGATGGCTCCTTGGCCGGTTCGACGGCGCTGGCCCTGCGAACCGGAGCGGAAGACTTCTTTTCCGATGACCGCGAATCTTGCGACGCGGGCCGCGGACGGAGCGGATTGCGCTCCTGCGAGTCCACGACGGGTACCGTCACCACGGACAGTGTCGTCACCGCGGCGATCACGGCCAGCCCTGCCCAAAGATGTTTGTTCATTTTGTTCTCCGTCCCTAAAGAGTCCCGCACCGCCCAAGGCGGCTGCAAGTCCACCGCATGGCTATCCACCGGCGCGGGTGCCAAGGTTCCTCCCCGGCAACTCGACTTCAAAAATTAGTTGTTAGTTGTCAGTTGCCAGTTGCCAGTTGTTAGTTGTTAGTTGTTAGTTGTTAGTTGTTAGTTGTTAGTTGTTAGTTGTTAGTTGTTAGTTGTTAGTTGTTAGTTGTTAGTTGTTAGTTGCTAGTTTTCGGTTTTCGGTTTTCGGTTGTCGGTGGGCAGTAGGCAGTAGGCAATGACCAATGACCAATGACAAATGACCAGTGAAAACCACCCATCCCATTCACTCACTCGACCGCGAAACGCACCAAAACCTGTAGCTTGGGAGCGTCAGGGTGGGTCGTCGCGACCACGACTTGACCATAATCCGTCCGGTTCGTTCCACCCATGCGGTTGACCGGCGCGGCGCCGGCCGGGATCTCGATGGTCAGCGGCACCATCCGCACGGCTCCCTCATTGATCGATTTGGGCGTGCCGAGCGTCGCGACGATCGTCTTTTCCGGATCGGTCCGTTCGATCGACACCTCGATGGTGTCGCGGAGCGGTCCTTTGATCAGCAGCGGCAAAGTCGCTTTCGCGCCCTTGGCTTGTGGGACGATGCCAAGCGTCAGAGTGTTGGTCTGGCTGTCGAAATTCCGGCCGGACAAGATCGAGACGTCGCTGACCACTTGTCCCCGAATCGGCAACTCCATCGCCGCGTTAGCCGTGTCCGTGGTCAGGAGTCTCACGGACTGCAGGAGCGAACCAAGCGGCAATCCGGGCTTAACTTTCACGCGAATCAGGTACGTCTTCTTCGCGCTGGACGCCTGAGCCCCGCTCGTCCCATCCGGGGGCTTTGTGCCAGCGGCACCTTCGGCTCCCGTGGATCCTTTGGCTCCAGTGGCCCCCTCGGCGCCCGTGGCCGCCTTCGCATTATTGGCGTCCACGGGTTCCAACGACACCTCGAACTGCTTGGACAATTCCTTGTTCGTAAGCTCGAAACCCGTGACCGCGAAATCGCTGCCCAAGTTGCTGATCAGCTTCGCTTCCAGCAGCAGTTCGCTGGTGGACGTGATATTGCCGAGCGTCAACGTGGGCGGATCAAGCCGCACCGGTTCGACGACATGCCCCATAACCACCAACACCACGGTGGGGCGCTTGGGGTCGTTGGTCAGGATGTACGCCTCTTTGCGGAATTCGGGGTCGGGCGTGGAAGGCTTGTACCGGACGGTGATCGGCAGCGTCTCCCCCGGTTCGATCGTCTTTTTCGGTAGGTCGCTGACGGTGCAGGCGGAACAGGAAGTGCCGCCGCTTTCGATCTTCAAGGTCTTCGTGCCTTCGTTCTTGAAGAGGAACTGATGTTCGCCGCTGGCGCCGCGGCCGATGCTGCCAAAATCGAGCGTCTCGCCGTTCGTCACCAGAACCTTGACGCCCTCTTCCGGCGGCAGTGATTTGCCTTCCGCCTTCGCCGCGGACGACATCACGATCTCGCGAATGTTGTCGCCCGCTCCCGCCTCGAACGACTCGCGGGCGTCGGCGAACTCGCGCCATGCCCGGACGCCACCGATCGACACGCCAACGCAGGTGCAAATTGAAAGCAACACCAAGGTACGCATGATCAGTTCGACTCCGAAGTCTCCCGCACAATCCACTCCGCCCATTCTCTCGCGTTTGACGTTTTTGGTCCAGCCGAAGTTGCCGCGTCGAGCACCGTCAGGCGCTGAGCCGCGAGTTTCTGTTCGCGATGTGGGTTCAAGTCATCTAACCGTAACGCCTCCCGCGCCGCCACACAGCTAATGTCCCGTTCCCCGGCGGCCCATAGAGCCCAGGCTAATTGGGCATGATGGGGAGCGTAGTTGGGATAGAGCGAAATGGCGTCGCGGTAGAGCGCCACCGCGTCCCCCAATGCCGCTCGGTCCCCCATTCGACCGTAGGCCGCGACCAACAAATCGCCCAGTTCCCGCCGCAGCGAGTGGGCCCGGCGGTCCCGCCGCAACGCCTCCAGCGTGGACCGTTCAAACTCTTCGCGGGCCGACGGCGAACCGGTGGCCAGCCACTGACTGTGGTAAAGGCTGGCGAGCTGCACGGAGGCGGCCGACGACCAGGGGTCGGCGTCGGCGGCCGCTCGCAACGCCTCCAGCATCGTCCGCGAATCGCCGCGTTCGCCCGCGACCCCCGCCACCGCCAGCCGCGATTGACTCTCAAAAACCGGTTGGTAGCAGGTCAGGTAGAACGCGACGATCAGCAGCAGAGAGCTCGCGGACACCAGCCCCCACAACCATCGCGGCGCCGACCCTGACCACGAAAACCGCTCGGCCCCGTTGAACGCCATCGCGCCGACCAACCACCAGCCGGCCGCCACCGCCGGGAAACCGATACCGCCTGCCGCCAGCAGATTGACCAGAACCGCGAGCGTCGCGACCGGCAGCGCGAACCAGGGAAGCCGACCATCGCGAACCCAGGGCCGCAGGCACACCAGCATCGCGACGGCGGGCGGCACGCCGGTCAGGATCAGAACGGCCGAGGGCGGATAGCCCGCAAGCATTCCCGCGACCGCCGCGAGCGGCAGTCCCAAGACGGCGCCGAATGCCACGGCCTTCGTCGCATCGCGGTCGTCCTCCGATACGGCTTCCCCGAGCTTGGCGCCGTCCTGCTTGCTCGTTGGCTTCCGGGCAACCGCGATCAGCCACAGCGCGAACGCGACAAGCCAGGCCACGAGGGCGGGCACGCCGCCGATCGCCGCCAGTTCGAACAAAAAATTATGCGGGTCCGCGACCACTTCGCTCGCCTGCGGCAGTTTGTACGCGGTGTAGTAGCTCTGGTAGTTCCCCGCGCCGCAGCCGCTGAGCGGAAAGTCGCGGATCATGGCGATCGTGGATGTCCAGTACTCCCAGCGGTAGCCCAACGACAGGCGGGCTTCGCTGAGCACTTGGATGTCGAGGAAGCCGGTGGCGGCGGCAAGTCCCGCCAGCCCGCCGACCACGCCAACCGCCATGCTGGGAATTTTCCATCCGATACGTTCGCCGCCCCGCAGCAGATTCCAGCCGATCACCGCGACGGCGAACAACGTCGCGACATACCCGCTGCGGCTCTTCGTGAGCAGCAGGCAGGCGGCGATGGCCACCGCGGCCACTGTCCACGCAATCACGGGAGCGCGGACGGTGCGCGACGTGGCGGAAAGACCCGCGATGCAGAGCACCAGCGATGGGAGGAGGTAGCCGGCTAGCGAGTTCGTGAGCGCGAAGGTGGCGATCGGCTCGCGGCTCTCGATGCGATTGCGGAACTGTTCGCGGATCGGCGAACCCTCGGGCGCGACGATGCCGGCTTCGCGCATCACGGCGTCCGGGTCGCGTTGAAAGGCCGCTCGATCCCGTGGCATCTGGTAGCCGCACTGGTAGAACGAGTAGCTGGCGAGCCCCGTGGCGACGGCGCACAGCACGGCGGCCAGCGCTCGCAACGCTCGGGGCGAACGCAGC
>JBIKVL010000559.1:0-3906 GCA_044356875.1 Pirellulaceae bacterium
CACGCTCGCGGACCTGCGGCGTCTGCTGGAAGCCTACCCGCTCACCGACCGCACCACCGTCACGATCGGTCCGCTGTCCAAGTGGTAAATGAACGCATTGCGACTTGACGGCTTACCGCCAAGTCGTAGGTGTCGGCTGCCGCGACCATTCCAGAAGTACTTTCGGGCTAGCGTTGCCCGCGATTTGCCGCACGGGTTTCGAGCGTTGTGGATCCCGCGACGCCTCTTCGGGATGCTCGCGGAGATACGCGTTCCGCGTGGTCGCGTAGGGGTCGTCGGCCGCGACGGAGGCGTCGGTGTTTGGTCTTGTTGCCGGGACCGCGGGGATCGGCGACAGCGGCGTGAATCCTACTCGCACGCCCTGCCCCGGTTCGTCCGCGCCCGAGTCGGCGGCGTTGGGGGCTGGAACCCGCGTTTCCGCAACGCCGGCCGAAGTTGGACCCGCGACGGAGATCGCAAGTTGCTGGCGGGGGATGTCGCTGTTCGAGTAGGTGACAGGCACCAATGGCGCCGCTGGCACTACTCGGGCAATCGAACTAGCGGCGGCTAGTTTGGCGGGCGGTTGGGGCGGGCTGGTTGTCCCACGCGAGCGGACGGCTGCGTTGGTGGTGGCGACTTGGGACGTTGCCGTAGCGCCGCCACGGAAACGCGAGGCGAATTCAGGATGTCCCCCTTGGGCGACCCAGCGATTCCACTGGGTTTGAAGGTCGCTGAGATCCGCGAATCCATAGCTGCGTTTCACAGCCGCCGCCCAGCGTCGGTCGGCCAAGCCTTCGCCGACAAACTGGATGAAGCGTTGGCGGCCTTCCAGCGAAATAAGGAAGCGGGAAAGCGAATAACCCTGGGCGTAGAGAGGCAGAACGTCGCTCGGGTATTCCGTCATCGCGAACATCGCGTTGAACGGGATGCCGCGGTTTGTTTGGAGGAAGCTGTTGAGCAACCGTTCCTGCTTTTGACGTTCGCTGATGTGTTCGGTCGTCGTGCAGGCCCCTTCGTCCGCCCATCGCGGCAACGGGCAGCCAAAGTGCGTCGCGAACACCATGTGCGTGATTTCGTGCGGCAGGACGCTGTCGAGCACCCGTTCGCGAGTGCCCTGGATCCGCATGCTCCAGCCATACGGTTGACCGCGATCAAAGTAGAACTGGGTGACGCCGCCGGCGCCTTTGTCGTTCAGCACTTCGATCGGACAGCTATCGCGCCATGGCGGCAGCTCGCGTCCCAGCCACTCGATCGCCAGCTCCTTCCGCAATCGCTCGGCCGCCTCCGCCACTTCCTTGGCGTATTCGGGTGTGGACGCGGTGACAATGAAATACTGAGTCCGATAGCCGGCCGCGAACGCGGTCGCCGACCCAGCGATTACTACGGCGGCCACCGCCGCGATGAAGGCGAGCCGGGCGGCATGGCTTTTAGCCACTCGGTGCCCCGCCGCGCATACCACGGGCTGTTGTCGAGCATCCATGCTCGGAACCCTCATCCTTGAGGAACTTCGTCGCGTCCTGTCCGAACCCGCCGGAACATCGCGAATCCTGCGGATGTTCCGTCGAGCGCCATCCCCAACGCGGGACGACATGCGGCAATCTAATTCACTGGCCGGAAAATCACCTAGCCCAAAAACCGGGGCGAACCAAAAACCGGGGCGAACTCGAATTCCCCGCGATCCGTTCCCGACAAGGACAGGGGACGCGAACAGGCGGGACACGGCGATGCAGCCGGAATTCGCGGAAGCGTCGAAGGGGTTGAATCTGGCTTACGGCCGTCGTGGGTCTTGGATTAGACTAACGTACGTTGATGGGACCGCTGCGATTCCTTCGAAGCGAGGAAGTCCAAGGAACGACATCATGCTGCAGTTGTTGGGAAGTAACGGTCCGGTGCATGCTCCTCCCGGCCGACGCGGCTTTTTGAAGATCGGCAGTCTCGGATTGGCTGGCATGTCGTTGCCGGAGCTATTCGCGCTGCGAAAGAACTCGGGGCGGGCGGCCGAGCCCGCCGCAGCGATAAGTCGAGGAGCAACGCAAACGCGGACGGGCGGAACGCCGCCGTCCGATCAACGCCGGACGGGACGGGGACGTGCAGTCATTCTTTTCTGGTTGGCTGGCGGTCCTTCGCACCTGGACATGTACGACATGAAGCCCGAGGCGGTCGCGGAGATCCGTGGACCGTTCCAGCCGATCGACACGAACCTGCCGGGCTTGCAGGTTTGTGATTTGATGCCCGAGCATGCGGCGATCGCGGACCGGCTGGCGGTGGTCCGCTCGATCACCCACGACTTGGCGGTCCATGACGATGCATCCCATTGGGTTCAGACGGGCTATCCGCTGCTGAATGCCCGTCAACGCGGCCAGCAGAACCCGAGTCAGGGCGCGGTGGTTTCCGCCTTAAGTGGCGCGAATCGTCCCGGTCTTCCCCCGTACGTCTGTGTTCCCGAGGATTACCGGCGGCATGTCGGCTTCTATCAGACTTCGGCTTATTTGAGCGCCCGGCACAACGCGGTCAATGCGGGTGGCGACCCGAGCCTTGGAAACTACCGTCCACCCGACTTTTCCCTGCCCGATTCGCTGACGCTCGACCGGCTGGAGGACCGCCGGTCGCTGCAACAGTCGCTCGATCGATTCCGGCAAGGCGTCGAGCAGAGTTCGGTGTATGGGTCGTTGGACGAATCGTACCGCGAGGCGTTTGAGCTGGTCGCGGGTCCGCGGGCGCGCGAGGCATTCGATCTGTCGCGCGAGCCGGACACGGTCAAACAACGCTACGGCAAGCACGCCTATGGTCAGTCTGCTCTGTTGGCCCGCCGGTTGGTGGAAGCGGGCGTCACCTTCGTCACGATCAACTTGTATGAAAAGGATGTGGACTGGTGGGATGACCACTACACAATCGAAGCCAACTTGCGAAAACGCCTGCCTCGGTACGACCAAGCGTTGGCGGCGTTGATCGCAGACCTGTCCGATCGCGGCTTGGCCGACGACGTACTGGTGGCCGCTTTTGGCGAATTCGGCCGCGCCCCGCGGATCGACAGCGTCGCTGGCCGGGGCCATTGGCCGGGCGCCATGTCAGCCGTGCTCAGTGGTGGTGGGCTGCGAACCGGGCAAATCGTCGGCTCGACGACCCGCGATGGCGGCAAGCCGCACGACCGGCCGCTCGGCCCCGGCGACTTGCTCGCAACCATGTACCACGCGCTCGGTATCGACCACCGCCGCACGCTCCCAGATCGCCAAAACCGCCCGATCCCGCTCGTCCCCGCCGGCGAACCGATCCGGGAACTGATCTAACCGGTTGGGTCTCGCCGAACAACAAGTTTCTGAACGCGACTCGTTTGGGAAACGACGACCGCTGCGGCCATCGCACCGCAAAGGCAGTGACAAGCCAGGGACCAACACGGACTAACTCAGACAGCCACGGACCAACGACGGACTGCCAAGGACCAACGACGGACTGCCAAGGACCAACGACGGACAGCTACGGACCGTGCGCTTCACTCGGGAAATGGACATTTTTCATCCACGCGTTCGTGTCATCTGTGGTTCATGATCCGTCTGCATATCGTCGGAGGGTCAAAGCCATCTGTGGGGTAAGCGAGCGGTACGGTGGAGTCGTCGCGTCGCGGTCGGGCACGGCAGTCGGTATCCAAGTTCGAAGAGCCCGGTTCGAATTGTGACTCCCCGCCGAGTTGCCCTGGCTACGCGCAACGCGTTCGTGCATTGGTTGGCCTCTCCGCCGCCGCGCCGCTCGGCCGTCGCGCCGCTGGGTTGTCGCGCCGCTCGGTTGGAGCGTTACTCGGCTGCCGCGCCTCTCGGTTGCCGTGACGCTCGGCTGCCGTGACGCTCGACCGTCGCATCGCACGGTTGCCGCGTCACTCGGTTGCCGCGTCACTCGGTTGCCGTGACGCTCGGCTGCCGCGCCGCTCGACTG
>JBIKVL010000558.1:0-3906 GCA_044356875.1 Pirellulaceae bacterium
GGGGCAACACGCTTTAGCTCCGCTGCCGGGCGGCTTACGCCGCTCCGCTAAAACTCGTTCGCTTACGCCGAGCGGATTCACGGCGCCATGCCAGCCGTCGCCTACGGCTCGGCGGTAAACGAAGACGGCGGTAAACGAAGACGGCGGTAAACGACGGACGGCGGTAAACGAAGACGGCGGTTAGGCGAGCGACCTGAGCGTCGCGGCGGCCTGTTCGGGAGCGACCGGGTTGATGTAGTCGCCGCCGCCCCATTCGAACCCGGCCTGCTGCGTGATTCGCGGCATCAATTCCAGATGCCAATGGAAACCGCCTTCGATCGGGCGGCGGGCACGGCCCGCGAACGGGGTCGTGTGGAGCCAGAAATTGTAGCCCGATCCGCCCGGCAAACGCTCGATGCGGCCGGCCACCTCGTGCAGCAACGGGCCCAATTCCCGCAGGCAGCTATCCGACTGCTCATCGAACGCCGCCAAATGCTGTTTCGGCATGATCCAGGTCTCGTACGCGAACCGGCTGGCGTAAGGGCACCACGCCGCGAAGTTGGCCGACTCGGCGACCAAGCGACGGCCATCGCGGATCTCGTGCTCCAAGAGGTCGCACAGCAAGCAGCGGCCGCAGCGTTTACGCCAGCGGCGGAGATAGCGAATCTCCGTCGCCACGTTCGCCGGCACCCAGCGGGTCGCCATGATCTGGCTATGCACATGTTCGAGCGAAGCGCCCGCGTCGGCGCCACAATTCCGGAAGACCAACGAATAGACCAGCCGCAGGTCGGCGCGATGAGCCGCGATGCGATCGCGATACGCCTGCAGCGTGTACTCGACCTGCCGCTGATCCAACTCCGAAAACCGCGTGACATGCCGAGGCGACTCGATCACCACCTCGTGTTGGCCAAAGCACAGCGGAATCGTGGATGGCCGGGTCGCCACGGGATTGAACGTATCGAGCGGGCTCAGGGGACTGAGGGCCGGAAACTTGTTCGGTATCACCCGCACTTCCCAGGGGCCATCCGTCGGACGAACCGTCAGCGGATCGGGCGTGTCGTTCTCATGGCCCGCGCAAAAGGGACAGCGGTTCGGCATCCGGACGGCGGCGGCCGGCCGATAGTCGCAGGGACGGGCGACGCGTTCGAACGGGATCAGCACACGGCCGTCCGCGAGCGGCAATTGGCGTACATCGATCATGGACAAGTTAGCTCGCCGAATTCGCCGCGTGACGCTTTCGCTCGACCGCCTGTTCGTAAAGCGTTACGTACTGGCGAGCGCTATGGCCCCAGGACCAATCCTGAGCCATCCCGGTCGCGACCAGTTTCTCCCAGTCGCCCCGTTGGAACCGGTAGCAATGCACGGCGCGGCGCAACGTCGCGTCCAAGGCGTCCGCGTCGTAAGACTCAAAGTGGAATCCGGTCGCGATACCAGCCGCTATATTGGCCGCCGAGGCGTCGGTCACCGTGTCCGCCAATCCACCCGTGTTGCGCACCAGCGGCACCGATCCGTACTTCAAGCTGTACAGTTGGTTTAGTCCACATGGCTCGTATCGGCTGGGCATCGCGAACAGATCGCTCGCCGCCTCGATGCGATGGGCCAGCCCTTCGTTGAAGGAAAGACGGACCGAGAGCTTGCCGGGAAACTGGTCCGCCAGATCGCCCAGCAGCGAATGGTATTCGGGCTGGCCCGTGCCGAGCACAACCCACTGAGCGTATTCATGCGGCAGCCACCGCCGCATCGCCTGCGCGACGAGGTCCCAGCCCTTCTGATCCGCCAACCGGCCAACCAACCCGATCAGCGGGACGAACGGATCGACGGCGAGCCCCAGTTCGGCTTGCAACGCCGCTTTGCATTCGGCCTTCCCGGCCTGCCAGGTCTTCACGTCGTAACGCGCTGGCAGATGCCGGTCGGTCGACGGATCCCACACCCGTCCATCGACGCCATTGACGATTCCCGTGAGGGATTCGGCCCGTTCGCGCAGCAGGCCATCGAGACCATAGCCTTGCTCGGGAGTTTGAATTTCCCGCGCGTAAGTCGGACTGACCGTGGTCAACGCGTCGGAGAATACCAAGCCGGCTTTCAACAAGCTCAGCTGCCCGTAAAACTCCAACTGTCGGTAATTGAAGTACCGCCAGTCCAGCCCAGTAACCGTCATATCCCAACTGGGAAAACAACCCTGATAGGCCAGATTGTGGATCGTGAACACCGAGGCGATTCCCGAATACCCGAGCGCATGGCGGTATTCAATGTTCAGCAGCGCGGGAACCAAGCCGGCTTGCCAGTCGTGGCTGTGAAAGACATCGACGTTCATGTCGAAGAACCGGGGCACTTCGAGCGCTGCTCGGGCCAACAGCACGAACCGCTCGCAGTTGTCCGGGTAGTCGCGTCCGCCCTCGCCATACAACCCCGGCCGGTCGAAGAGAGCCGATTGTTGCACTAAGTACACCGGCACATCGCTGTCGGGCAGCGACGTTTCCAGCAACTGAGCGGCCACCAACCGCTGCCCGATCGGCAGCTCGATGCGATGCCCCGTGTCCTGGATGGCTAGCCCTCGATGGAAGCAATCCCGATACGCGGGCATCACGACCGATACGCGGTGGCCTTGGCGCGCCAATTCCAGCGGCAATGCGCCGCAAACATCGGCGAGCCCGCCCGTTTTTGCGAGCGGCGCCGCTTCGCTCGTCACGAAAACGATGTTCACGATCCGCCTCTCCCGCCTTACGAAAACGACGTTGGGGCACTGGCCGCCATCCAAAGAGCGGATGCGGCCTCGGCGGGTCGTAGTATAACCACGAGTCCGCGAAACCGGGAACCATCGATTTTCCCGTTACCCGCGGTTATTCTGCTCCCCGCGTCGCCTCGCTTCCCGTTCGCTTTTCCGCCTTCCGGAGCCACTCCATCATGTCGTCTGCCGCTTCCCTGTGTTTGCGTCGGCGTGCCACCAGCCAGACGGTGGTCGCTGGCTCGCGCCCGATCGCCTCGGCGTTGTCGTTCGCCAGCCCTTCCGTGTTCGCTCTCGTGGCCGCTGTGACGACGGCCCTGTGTTTGGGAACCGGAGCCGCTCCGGCCCGCCGAGCCGCCGCGGCCGAACCGCCCAAGCCGCTCAAAGCGCTGCTGGTCGCCGGCGGTTGCTGCCACGACTATGAAAAGCAAAAGGATGTGCTCAAAGCGGGCCTCGAAGCGCGGGCCCATGTCGTCGTGGACATCTGCTATTCCCCCGATCGTTCCACCAAAGCCCGCTTCGCCTGCTACGAAAAAGAGGATTGGGCGGCCGGTTACGATGTCGTCATTCACGATGAATGCTCGTCGGACGTGAAGGAAGGCCCCTACGTCCAGCGAATCCTCGACGCGCACCGCAAAGGGGTTCCCGCCGTCAACCTCCACTGCGCGATGCACAGCTACCGGTTGGGCAACGACGACTGGTTCCAGTTCCTTGGACTGCATTCCATGGCCCACGGACCGCAAAAGCCGATCGACGTGAAATATGTCGATCGCGAACACCCGATCACGCGGACCCTGGGGAATTGGACGACGATCAACGAAGAGCTGTACAACAACCTGCGGGTGTTCGACACCGCCAAGCCGCTCGCCCGCGGCGTCCAAGACACCGGCAAGAAAGTCGACGACTATGTCGTGACGTGGGTCAACCAATACGGCAAGACCCGAGTGTTCTGCACGACGCTGGGCCACAACACGGCGACGGTCGCCGACCCGCGCTACCTCGAGCTCGTCACCCGCGGACTGCTGTGGGCCTGCGACAAGCTGGATGACCGCCATCTGAAGCCCGCCCCGGCCGACAGCTCGTCCGCCACCTCGGCCGCGACCTCGGCCAATCCTGGAGCCAACGCCGACCAAGCCTCCGGCCCGCAGCCGACACCCGCGAAACGTTCGCCCTAGTGGCCATCGCGCCCTCGTGGTAGCATC
>JBIKVL010000560.1:0-3902 GCA_044356875.1 Pirellulaceae bacterium
TCGCGCCTCGGGACGCTCTTCGGCCCGTGCCAATCGCTCGGCGATCCCCGTCCACCACGCCACCCCCGCCCAGCCCGTGGCCGCTCGCAAAAACGTTCTTCGAGCGGCATGGTCGGCGGCGCGGCAGGGCGATGGGAACGGGGACATGGTGGTGGTTGGGGATTGGTGGTTGGTGGTTCGTTGCGATGAAAGGATCGTTTTAACCACGAATGACACGGACGAGCACGGATAGGGGAAAGATTTGTTATTTAACAATGATCAGTCTTTATCCTTGGTCAAGGATCCTTGCTTTGTTTCTTTCCGTGTCCTTCCGTGTTGGTCCGTGGCTAAAAAATCCTTCTAGCGGCTTGAAGGTGGCGATTCGCCGCGGATTTGGGCAGCGATGTCGAGCCCCACCTTTTCGCTCCACGCAGCCAAGAGCCGCTCGTACACGGGGCCCGGGTGACCGTTGCCGATCGGCAGGCCGTTGATGCGTGTCACTGGCAACAAACAGTACGGGGTGCTCGCCGTGAAAGCCTCGTCCGCATTGATCACGTTGTACACCTGGAAATCGCGTTCCACAAACTCGATGCCCAGTTCGCGAGCCAGTTCCATCACCATGCCACGGCTGATCCCCGGCAAAATGTTGGTCGTGGTCGGGGAAACGATCGCGCCGCGTTCGACGATCAGAAAGTTCGAACCGCCCGTTTCCGTGACGTTGCCTTGCAAATCGAGCAGCAACGCGGCCGCGTCGGGGTCGGCCACCCGAGCCTCTTGGTCGGCCAAGTAGTAGTGCATGCGACTCCGATATTTCATCTTGGGGTCGTAGCATTGGGGTGGAACATGGCGAATCGAGGGCGTCACCAGATGCTGGCCATGCTCGGCCTTTTTCCGCCACAACTCGAACGGCATTGGAAACGTATGCGCGCAAACCGTCGGCGTCGTCCGCGCGGTGCGGCCCGCCGAGCCGGCGTAAACGGGGAACTCGCCGGCGGTCACGAAATGCACGATCCCCAGCTCGCCGCCGGCCGGCAACAACGCCGCGTTGTGTTCCACGATCCGCCGTGTCGCCGCCTCGAATTCGTCAAGCGACATGCCGATGTGCATCCGCGTGTACCGCAGCGAGCGAAACAGGCGTTCCAGATGGTCGCGGAGCCGCCAGGGATGCTGGCGGAAAGTCCGGGTCATCTCGGTGACGGTAGCGCCGAGCACAATCCCGGCGTCGAAGATCGCCAAGTGCGCCTGCGAGGCGGGCACGAACCGGCCATTCAAAAACACCAACGCTTCAGTCGCGGTTGCCATATTACGGTTGGGCGTCCAACGCCTCCCCGAGCACTCGATAGCCGTGCCGGTTGAGCACCGCGATCGCGCCGCGATCACTCGGGTCCCGCGCCACTTCGGCGTAGGCGGCGAGCGCGCTGTGCAGCGATTCGAACGCCTTTTCCAATTCCGCGACACGCTTGTCTTCGTCGCCTGCCGCCTTGGCGGCGCCCGCGTTTCGCAACGCCTCGACGCACGTCAGGTAATGCAAACCGAATTCGAACCGCTTGGCGAAGTACAGCGTGAAGAACCGTCCGCCTTGGCGGGCCCGCGTGTTGCCGCGATACATTTCGTTCATCGCCGACGCGTAGTTGTTTTTCGCCTTCGTCCACGCCTCGGGAGGCGCGGCTTGAGCAGCCAGGTGCTTCGTCATCATCTCGGGCCGCGGTTCCGCGAAGGCCGCGTCGGTCTGGTCAAGCAGATCGGCCGCCTCCTCGATCAAGTCGAACCCCTTGATCAACCGCGGCGCGACTTCGTCCCCCGATACCGAATCGACGAGCTCCGTGAGCGCGCCGTGCGGCGTCGTGCGGGCATCAAAGGCCGCTCGAGACAGATAATGCAGACCTGGCGCCAAGTCGCCCGCCATCCAGCCTTTCAAGGTGATGCCACGCCAACCCGCCTTCCGCGCCGCCTCGATCGAACGGTGCAGATGGCCGGTTTGCATCTGCGGCACAACGCCAATCGCTGACGATCCGAGCGGCAATTCCAAATCGGCTCGACCGGCGTTCGCCGCCGCGGCCGCCGCCACCCATTCGCTCGCCGCCGCCACTCGCCGCGCGCTTCCGCCCAACGAATGTAGTGCGACGGCGCCTGCGGGAAGCGAACGCGTCCGCAGCGACTCGGCCAGCGTCGGATCGATCCCCGCCAATCCCACGACGCGAGCGCCACCGCCGACCCGCTTCGCGATCGCCGGTTCGGACAACAAGGCCAACGTGAAGTCGAGCGCCGCCGCCGTCCCCGATGGCTTCCAATTCTCGGTGCTCGCAAGATCCAACAGCACCGCGTCTAGGGTTGGGTACGTTTGCGAATAGGCGGTCAATTGCGCGACCGCCAGAGTGCGGAGCGTGGCGTCGTTCGCCGCCTGCTGGTCGCCTGGACCAATCGCCAACTGGCCGGGCACCTCCAGCACTCGCGAACCTGGCAATGCCGCCGCGAATTCCCTGGGAAACTCGAGCGGACGAACCAGCAGAGCAGCCTCCATACCGAGTTCTTGAGCCCGGCTGATGAGGCCGGCGACCAAGTCGCGGCCCGCCGTCAACCGTTCCGCGTACGTTGTGCGGCCGGCGAAATCGGGGTTCTCGAAGAGTGTCGCGCCGCGAAACGCCGCGCGTCCCGCCGTGTCGCCGCTCACCGGGTACAGTTGGCCGTGCATCAGCGTGGCCGACTGCTTTCGCACGCCACCAGCCGAGAAATCGACAAACGGCTGCCAAGCCCGTGTCTCGACGACGAGCCGATTGAACTTCAGCTTTGCCAACTGGCCGATCAACTGCCGCTGCTCGGCCAAGCTCCATGACTCCCAGCTGACCGGTTGATCACCCAAGGTCTGCCAGGATCGCGTCCGTAACGTTGGCTCCAGCAGGCGATCGATCCCCGTTAGCGAAAAGGTTGGAGGCTGGGCCGGCAGCGCGTCGCCCGTGGGTAGATATCGCACGCCGAAGTGATAACCGACCTCGTAGGCGGCCCACAGCGTGGCCACAGGACTGCCGCCACCCACGAGCAACACCGGGGCAGTCGGCGAGGAAGTCGGCGAGGACGATGGCATAGACGCTGCGACGCTACGGACCAAGTGCCCCTGATCGCTCAGTTTCGGCCAGCCGCCGGGCAAGTTGCGAGCGGCCTCGGCGATCGCCGGATTCGTCGCGGGACTTCCCAGCAGTACCAGCGACGTGGCTTCGGCGCCCGCTTTCGCCGGAGCCGGCACCGCCGTCGCGATCGTGACGCGCGCGTCGAACAGTTTGCGCAGCAGTTCCGACAATTCCGTGGCGGCGAATCGTTCGAGTGCCGGCGCTTGAGGCCCTACCACCACCGCCACTCGCGGGCCAGCCGCCGCGGGCGCGTCCTTGTCCGACGCCGCGATCGCCGCGCCGCTCTGCTTGTCGGCGGCATAGGTTTGCCCGCCGATCGATGCCGGGAAGAAGGAAGCGAGGACGGCAGCCAAGCCGACGAACGCCCAGCTCGCCGCTGCCCACACCGGCGCTGCCCAGCCCGGCACGAACGCCATTCCACCTTGGGCGCAGCCACGGACGTCGCGGTGAAAGTTGCCATGAAAACCGCCAGGGACGCCGCCACTTCCAATGCCGCGCATGCGGAAAGCCTCCGAGGGCGAAGACGAGGACCAAGCCAGAACACCAAGCCAGAAAACCATGACGAACGGTCAAGACGAACGAACGAGACGATCTACCAAGACGAACGATCAAAATGAATATCGGAGAGCCAAGCCAGAATGACGTCGACGAGCGAACTCTGTCGGACGGATTATTCGGCGACGCAGTAGATTTTGTCGCGAGTGCGGATGAACAGGCGGCCGTCGGCGATCGACGGGGTGGCGAGGATATCGTTGCCCATATCGTTGCGGGCGAGCACCTTCATGGCGGGGCCGTCTT
>JBIKVL010000561.1:0-3899 GCA_044356875.1 Pirellulaceae bacterium
CAGTGAATTGGCCCAAGGAGGTGAAAGCATGAGCGGTTTCATTCCGCCGCATGGAGGCTACGAGGATCTGCTGTCTTTCCGAAAGGCCCGTATCGTGTACGACGGCACGGTGCGCTTCTGCCACCGCTTCCTTGATAAACGCGACCGCACCCTGGACCAGATGATCCAGGCCGCGCGTTCCGGCAAACAAAATATTCTCGAAGGTTGCATGGCCAGCGGAACATCGAAGGAAACGGAGATCAAACTTGTCAACGTGGCCCGCGCCAGCCTCGAGGAACTGCTAGAGGACTACCGGGACTTTCTCCGCACCCGCAGCCATCCACTCTGGGAAAAGGATTCTCGCGAGGCATTATTTGTCCGCAAGGTCGGAGCGCGGCCCGATGTGTCCTAGGAGTCCTTTCGGACCTATATCGAGACTCGCCCGCCCGAGGTTGTGGCCAATATCCTCATCTGTGTGATTCACCAGACGAACTACCTTCTGGACCAACACCTTCGCGCATTGGAAAAGGCGTTCCTCGCTGAAGGCGGCCTGCGCGAGCGGATGACCCGCGCCCGCCTGGACGCCCGCCGCAAACAACAATGAGACCAACGATGAGCCCCAACGCCTACAACGAGGACCAACTTGTCGAACAACCCACCACCGGGCTGTTTGCTACTCTAGGTCGGCAGGCGGTGTCGGCGATGGATGAGACGTTCGGTGCGGGCGGGACGTTGGGGCCAGTGCATTGTGCTTGCCGATGTTCACGAAAGGGCGTATGTTCACGTCATCATGAACACGCCGTCTTCCGTGAACGCGCACACCCTTTCCGACGCAGCGCTAGCAGGGGCGTTCGCGTCGAAGTTCCGGGAATTGCTGGAGCGGGTGGCGTGGCTGCGCAGAGACCAGGTGCGCACGGGCACGAACGCCAGAGACCATGGGAGGGCTCTTCAAACGCTCTTATCGCTGCCCAGCGGCGACAAGGTGGAACTCTGCGTCGAGTGCCGGCGCGAACTGCGCCCGGGCGAGTTCCGTCGGTGGGTGGAACAACGACAAGTAACGGTTAGACGAAAGACAACGGTGGTGCGGGTGCTCGCGCTGCCGTGGGTGTCGCCTCGAATCGCGGACTTGTGTGAAGAACATAGCTGGAGCTGGTTTGATCTCGCGGGCAACTATCGATTGGATGTGCCGGGACTCCTGCGACTCGAACGCACCGGAAACAAGCCTGTGCATACTCGCCCACGTCCGACCGCCAATTTGAGCACGCCCGAAGCGGCGCGGGTCGTCCGTGCTTTGTTACGGACCGATCGCGCCGGAATGCGCTGGACGCAACGTGAGATTCAGAAGGAATGCCAGCCAGCCGTGAGCCTCGGTCTGGTCAACAAGGTGGTGCGGCATCTGCGCGACGAAGCGTTGGTGGATGTCGGCGAGGACGGCGGGATTCGCCTCCGTGAACCGCTCAAGTTGCTGTACGCGTGGCGCGACGCCTATCGCTTCAACCGCCATGAACGACGTGGCTACTTTACGTTGCTGCAGGGCAAAGCACTCCACGACGCGCTGGCGAAGCTTGGGGCGCAGGCCGGCGATTTGGCGGCCTACGCGGCGTTCTCGGCGGCGGAAATGCAGGCACCGCATGTGCGTCAGCCTCGCACCTGGCTCTACGTCCGCGAGCCGACGATTCCGCTGCTCGAAGAATTGCTGGAGGCCAAGCCAGTCGATTCGGGCGAGAACCTGGTGGTGCTGATTCCGCACGACGACGGAGTGTTTTACAAACTCGATGTCGGAACATCGGAGTCCGTTCGTTTGCGTTGCACGAACGTCGTACAAACCTACGTGGACGTTTATCACTGCAAGGGTCGAGGCGAGGAAGCGGCCGAGGCGCTGCTCAACCAGCGACTGAAGCCCGAATGGAAGCAGCAAAGGCTGAACGTATGATGGCCGAACCCCGCTGCGAGTCCGATTACAGCCAGCGGCACACCGAAGCGGCGCGTCGGGTGTTGATCGATATCGGACAGGTGTTGGCGTCTTTCGCCGACTGCCTCGTGGTGGTCGGGGGCTGGACGCCCGACTTGTTACTGCCCAAAGCGGATGTGCCCCATGTCGGAAGTATCGACGTGGATATCGCGTTGGATGCCGCCAAGTTGAACGACGGACGCTATGCCGAACTGGTGCAACTGTTGCTCGACACGAAACGCTATCGGCGCGGCGACAAGGATTTTCAGCTCGTCGTCGAGGTGGACCTCAAGGACGGCGAGACACCCCTGCAGGTAGAGGTGGAGTTTCTTGCGCCCAGAGAAGTGAAGCTGAAGAAGCGCAAGCCGAAACTCTTGCAAGGTTTTCGCGTGCTTCAGGTGGAAGCCGCCAGCGAGGCGTTTCGCGATCCGGTGGTTCTCCAATTAAGCGGGCAGAACGTACGCGGTGCCAAAAACTCCGTACGTTTGCGGGTCGCGTCGCTCACGGATTTTCTCGTGATGAAAGCGCATGCCATCGGCGGGCGCGATAAGCCCAAGGATGTCTACGACCTGTGCTATTGCCTTGAGCGGTTTCCCGGCGGACTTCAGGCGATTGCCGTGCAATGGAAACAACGTCGAGGCGAGGCGAACATCGCCAAAGCGGTCGAGATTCTGGGCGAGAAGTTCGCGAGCGTAGATGCGTTTGGGCCGCAACAATTGGTCGAGTTTCGCGGCGATTCCGACTCCGTGACGCAAGAAATGCAGGCACGGCGCGCGTACGAGATGGTGCAGAGTTTGCTCCGCCTAATTTCAATCGGAGACGAAATCCCGCGTCTCTGACGAGAAGTGCCACGCTCCGACGATATCCCCCCTACGCTTCGACGGCCGTTGCCAACGCCAAGATCCCCCGCCGGATCACGTTCGGCAGATCATACCAAGCCGCGATGACGGCGGCCAATTCGGGATTGGGTTGGTCACGTCGGACGGCCGAATCCCGGCACGACGGGGCTTGCTTTTGCCACAACTGTCAGCCATGAATACGTCGCTCGCACAGCCGCTTTGCCAAAGGCAGCGTTGAATGGCAACGATCATCGAATTGGGAGCCACCGCAAGGCGCCCGGCGCCGCTTTCGCTCATCGAAAAGGGGGGCCACCGCAACGTGACCTAACCTGTCGCTTTGGAGGGATTATTCCGAAGCGAAGGGTGGGTACAGAGGATGTTGACGGTGAGAGATTTCGAACTGATCCGCAGGAAAAGCCTTGTGGATAAGCAGAGCATTCGTTCGATCGCCAAGGAGCTGGGGCACTCCCGCAAGACGGTCGCTAAGGCGGCGCGGCATGCCGCGCCGCCCGGCTACCGGCGGGCGAACCCGCGCACGAAGCCCCGCAACCACCGCCGACTCGGACGCATCTTCGTCGAAATACAGAAGAACGATCGTCATCGGGCTCACCGGGCTCACCAGGCTCACCGGGCTCATCTTGCTTTCCTTAGCTCGCCAACTCCTGATTCAACTGCTCGTAGTCCGCATCGGTGCTGGCCAATTCCCGCTCGATTTCATCGCGATTCGCGTAAAAGTAAGCCAGCGCCGTATAGATCTGACTGAGTGTCAGGTGTGGATAGGTTTGGAGGATTTCCTCGGGTTGCTGCCCCTGCTTATACAGTGTCGCGATCCGGTGGACGGTGATTCGCGTTCCGTCAATACGAGTGCGTCCCCCGCAAATGCCGGGTGTTCTGACCAGAAACGCATCAAGTGTCGTCGACATGGTCTTCCCCTTCGCCGTCGCCCAGCCCGAGAATCATCCCTTGGGTATACGAGCCCACCGACCTTGACGATTTCGCCTGGAACACCGTTCGCGCCCGGGCGGGGCGACTGCTGCGCCGTGGGCTGCGCTCTCCGCAAAAGTCGCGTTTTTTGTGGAGGAAATGTTTGTCAAGATAGCAGGCATTCTCGTTTGAATTTGCCGCGCGCG
>JBIKVL010000019.1:0-13679 GCA_044356875.1 Pirellulaceae bacterium
CCGCTAAAACGGGCGGCTTACGCCGCTCCGCTATTACACGTTCGTTTACCGCCTTACTCGTTTACCGCCGAGCCGTAGGCGACGGCTGGGCCGCGAAGCGAGATTGCGTACGCGAAGCAGATTGAGCCCACCATCCCATGCCGTCCGTCCCGCGAGCCGCTCGATGTTCTCGCCAAACGGATACGTCGGCGCAAACGTTTTTGGCCACGGGGCAACACGCTTTCGCAACGCTACCGGGCGGCTTACGCCGCTCCGCTAAACCGGGCGGCTCACGCCGCTCGGCTAGAACGGGCCAAATGCGAAGACGCAGCTCAAAACATCGAAGTCGGTCATCGACGGACCCTCGACTACATGCCGCTCGGCGCGGTCGGCATCGGCGCGGCAGCGGGCGGGGCGGCGGGCGGCGACGGCGCTACGGCCTGCTCGGCGGCGTTGACCGCTCCCAGCGCGGCGGCATAAGGCCCCTTGCCCTCGCTCGTCAGCCGCACCTCCTCCTCCAGTTTCGCGGCCATTCCCGGATCAACAAACTTGTACAGCAGCTTCCGCGTGTCTTCGAACAGCTTGTCGATCTTCGCCTGCACCTTTTTGTAGGAAGTCGTGATTCGCGGTTGCTGTTGGTCGAGCAATTTCTGGACATCGTCGCGGGTTTGCAACGCCTTGAACTCCTCGAGCAGCTTCTGCGCCTCGGCGATTTTGCCCTCGGACAACCGCGAGCGAATCCGCTTGGCGTACAGTTCCCGCTGCGCGACTAAGTCGGTCAGCACCGCTTGAACGCCCGCGACAAAACCTTCGGCTTGCAGCCGTTTGTCATCCGGCGTCAAATCGACCACCATCTCCGGCTCGTTCCCCGGGATCGTGGGCAGACGAGCAAGCAATGAACCGCCGTTCTTCACGTAGACCAACCGCAGCGGCGATTCCGCGAGCTTCGGTAACTCCATCGTGCCACGCCAATCGGTTCGCCCAATCAGCTCGACCTTTTCCGACTTGGGATCCTTGGCGAAGATGTCGTAACCGGAAAGCGGCTGCGGTGGCTTCTCATTGGTCCGCAGCCGCACGGTCGTCGATTCACCAGACGCGCGGACGGCCAACGCGAAACGCTCCGTCCGCGCGCTGTTGCGGCCCGTGATCGGAAACCGCACTCCCGTATGCGGCTCGCATTCCAGCCTTCCGCCATCCCGCTTTTTCACCATTAAGAATGAAAACGGAATCGCCTGCACGCCGAGCGGCGGTCGCGGTTCGCCATAGCGGTCATTGTGACGCACCCACGGCCGCAGCAAGCTGTCCTCGCCCACCAACACCGGCTCGTCTCCCCGCACTGCAAGCGCGCCCGCGCGCAGCCGCGTCATGATCGATTTGTCCTGCGCGTAGTCGATCCGCACCAACGGCAGAAAACTCGCGTGCAACCCAGCCACCACAACGCTCGGCAATCCCGCCGCGTCCGGCGCCACGTTGTCCCAGGCGGCCGTCCAACGCCGCGCCCGCACATCCAATTCCCGCGCGCGAATCCGCCAACCGTCCGTCACCGCCGTGACACTAGCCACCAACAGCTTGTCGCTCTTGAAGACCGCCCGCAACTCGCCCACCAACGGATCGTTCGCCACCGCCTGTTCCGAGTCCCCCGCTTCTGCCTTCTTCCCCTCAGCGACGGCCGCCGACTCGCCCGGCTTTCCATCCGCCGGTTTCGCATCCGCCGGTTTCGAGTCAGCCGGTTTCGAGTCAGCCGGTTTCGAGTCAGCCGGTTTCTTCGGGTCGGCCGGTTTCGGGTCGGCCGGTTTCCCCGCCGTTTTGGGTGGCGTTTGTTTGCCAAGCTTCGCGGCGACGGCCAGTTCCTCGGGCGGTAATGGCACGTCGCGATAGAGCAGTTCCGTGAGAAAACGCGGAGGCGCCCGGCGTACCTGCACGTCCCAAGTGGCCCCGTAGGCCGCCTCGGACTGTTCCACGACCGCCCGTTCGATCGCCGCGTGCAGCGACTTGGGCAGTTCCGGAACCGCTTCCAGCGCGAGCCAAACGTGGATGCGATAGGGTTTGTACTCCCAGGGATCCTGAGCGACGGCGGTCCGCGAGGCGAGCATCACGAGGCCCAACCACAACGCAACGAGCCCCGACAGAACGGCTAGCAGTTTGCCGCCGGCGACAGTGGCACACGGCCGCCGCGACTGGCGCGACCGCAACGGGCAAAAGGATGGTCGATGCGACATGCGTTAGTCCGTGCCAATGCGGGGCGCGATCTGCCAATTCTCAACGTTTTGATACAGCGTGACGATCTGATCGCCGACGCCGCGGAGCCACTTGCGGTAGGCGTAGTATTCGGCCAATTGCCACAGCGGCAGCACTGTCACGTCGTCGTATGTGATCCGATGCAAATCCTTGAGAGCCAAGCTCGCATCCTGCCAGTTGCCAGTGGCTTCCAGACGACGCAAAGCCAACCCCACATAGGGACTCGATTCCGAAAACAGGCCTTTGACGCCGAGGAGCTTGGGCGCGTCCGCCAACGGCTCGTTCACCGCCAATTCGCGGTACACGAAGTCGCAGCCGCCATCCTGATCGGAAAGCTTGTCAGGAGGAAGTTCCCTCAATTCCACCTTGAGCTTTATGACTTCCAACTGCATGCCGATCGCTTGAATCGCGATCCGAGCGACCTCGGTTGGCGGATAGCCAATCACGATCGTCTCCAGCTTCGGTTCGGGCTGATTCGCCTTCTTCGCTTGGTTGGCAAGCTCGGTGGCCGCCAGCTTCACCAAAGTCAACCCGAGTCGCGGATCGTAAGCTCGCGGCCCAATTCGCTCGTCGTAGCCGTATGCCAGCGGATCGCTGGCGCCGGTGCCCGCAGGGAACGGACCGCTGATCGCCGCACAGCCAGGCAGGCTGCCGCCACCCAACAATTCGCTCCGCAAGATCCCCTCGCGGTTCAACGCGTAGAGCAAAGCGCGGCGGAAGATTTTGTTCGCCGGATACGGCTTCGCATAGTTGGGAACCAAGACGTGCAGAGTCGGCACGGCGTACTGGCCCAGCGCGATCGACGAATCGTTCCGCAGACGATAGACGTCCGCCGGAAAGATCCGGTCGTAGATATCGATTTCGCCGCGTTTGAGCGCGTTGATCGCTCTGTCCGGCTTCTCGATCAGCTTCTCGACCAGCTCCTTCGGCTGACGCGCCTGATAGAACGCGTACTGGCGATTCGCCAGAAACCGATTCTCGACCGCCGTCTGCTCCGCAGGAACATACGGCCCGGCGGAAATCGAATCCGGCGACGGCAAACCGGCGCCGTTTGCTGCCGGGCCATTCGCAGTTTTGACTTGACCCGACGCGACTTGACCCGACGCGCCCTGCCCCACCGCGCCCGCGTCTGCGGTGGAATCACGCGCCGGTCCATCCAGCGTGGTTTGAAGCAAAGACGGCGGCAACGCGTGCGGCCGCCGCAAATCGATCCGCACTTGATTCACATCCTGGACCGCGATTCCCGCGACGATGCTCCCCCAGGCGGGCGAGTACCCCGGATCATTCGGATCGGCGAGCGCGGCGAGCCGCCGCGCGATGCTGTAACCGTTGACCGTTAGTTCGTCAGCGTTCTCGATCGCCCGCAGCGAAAAAGTGATTTGCCGTCCATCGTCGCTGAACTCCAAGTTGCCCAACGGCGACTCGTAGCGTCCACCTTCCGGCCCCTTGCCGACAAACTCGCACAGCCGTCGCCGCACCAACCGGCCGGTCCGGCGGGCCGCCCAGTCGTCCATCAGTTCGGCATCGCGGCGAATCGCGCGTTGCTGCACGCCGACCACCACCAACGGGTACCGCTCGGAGATTTCCTTGACCAGCGCCTCGCCGCCTTCGACCCGTGGCCACACCCGCGTCATGTTCGCCAACTCGGGCAACGCCTCGCGATACCGCTGGTCCTTGGCCAATTGCCGAGCTTTGTCGCGGTATCCGGCCGCCATGTCCGACAACTGCTTGGTCCACTTCTCCACGGTCGCTTGCTGCTTGTCGCCGTAGGTGTTGGTGACCCGGATCAGCATGTTTCGCGCGTTGACGTAATCCTCTTTCGCCATGTAGCGCGTCATGATCTGATCGATCAAGCGCGCGATCGCGGACGCCAAGTCGGCTGTTTGATTCGCGTGTTTGTAGCTGGGATTCAGCCGGAAGAGCTCTTCGAGCAACGACAACGCCTCGGGATAGCGTTCCTTGCCGAAGTAGTGGCCCGCATTCAAGTACAGGTACACCTCGACCGCTTTGCGAAGGCCAGGATACTTCGGGTCGCGGCGATGAATCGCGTCCAGGTATTCGAACGCCTCTTCGAACCGCTTTTCCGTCGTGAGCTTCTCCGCCTCGGCGACCAGAATCTCCTCGTGCGTCTCGATCCGCGCGACGGCCGACCAGTTCAGCTCATACAACTGAGTAGGACGGCTGATCAACCGCACTCGCAGCGGCCGGGTGCGGTCGAGCTTCGCGCCGCCCCGCATTTCGGGAATCGGAAACACTTCGATGACCGCGTTCTGGTTGGCGCCGTCGAGCACCAGCCGGTCGAACGGATCGCGGTCGACCAACCGCGATGGGACATCCGCTTTCGCCCCGCCCTGCCCTGCCCCGCCTTGCCCTGCCCCGCCTTGCGCACCGTTGTCGCCGCCGCCGGCCTGGCGTTGTTGAGCCGTGACAGGAGTGGACAACGCGATGCCGACAGCTCCGCAGGCAACCCCAAGCAGGAAAGCCTTCAAGATCGATGATCGCCGCGCCGCGCTCATGGTTTCGCCTCATCCGTAAACGCGGGCAACGCGTAGAACGCGCCGTCCGAACCGCCCACCAACAACCGCGGTCCATAGGTCGCAGGCGGGCTAAACAACGGCGCATGCACGGTCGTCTGCCCGGCCGGTTTTCCATCCGCCAACGCGAAACGCAATACGGCGCCTTGCCGAGTCGCCACAACCACCCAGTCACCGTCGATCCGGGGCGCGCCGGCAAGCGGACCGCCGGGCAACGCCGCTTTCCATTTGATCGTGTGGTCCGACCCAAACAGCAGCAGACCGTCCGTGTCGGTCACCAACATGACCTGGTTCTCGATCGACCACGGCCCTTGCATGACGCGCCCCGCCAAAGCGACAGGCGGATGGGCGGCGAAATCAGGCATCAGCATCGGATGCACCGCGTCCCCCTCCGCCGTTCGCAGGACCACATAAGCGGCATCCGTGTTGGCCGCGATCGGCGCGACCAACGGTCCCGGCAAATCGGCTTCCGCCAACAATGCCAAATGCGAATTCGGCGTGTCCTTCAGTCCGGCCCGATAGATCCGCTGGCGGTTGTCCGCGATCACGAACTCGGGTTGGTCGCCACCGTAGACGCTCGGCCGCGTCCACCGCACCTTCAAGCCGGGCTCGATCCGTGGCTGGAACGGCAAAGCGCGGGCCTTGCCCGTGCCGGTGTCGGCAAGCATCACTTGTCCGTTGTCGAGCGGCACCAGCGCCGCGCCGCCAAACACCTGCGGCGGGGCCGTCGGCGCCGCGCCCGCCGTATCGGCCTTCGCCATTACCAGCTCGTCGCCCATGCGGCTCGGATCGTACACCAACAGATTCGCGCGATCCGTGTCGCTGACCAGGAGGTGGCGGCCGCCGCCGAGCGGCAGCGCTTCGAGGAACGAGAAAGTGGTCGCGCTTCCCTCCACCTCCGCCGACTCGACCGGCTTGTCCAGTAGCCCGGCATCGAAGGCGTCCTTCACCACGCGGAACAGATCGCCTTGCCCCGAGATAGCGGTCACCTGGCGACGCTCGGCTTCGCCGATCACTGCCACGATCGGTACCGCCACGTCGGTTCGCCAAATCTGCGAGCCATCGTCCATCTTCGCCGCGGTCACCGAGATACCGGGCGAACCGCGGCGACGCCGCGCGTGAAACACCGTCTTGCCGATCTGGTGCAGCGGCGCTACGAACGGCTCCTGTTCATGCTTGATCCAACGACGATTGATCTGGCCACGCGACGCCTGGACGTCGTAGCCGACAAACCGGTCGCTGCCGAGCCACAACTGGGCATACTCGAACAACGCATGGCTCGGAATCGGCTGGCTGGCTGTCTTGACCAGCGAGCCAACCACTTTGGCCGGCTTCTTCGCGTTCGCGGGATCCACTTCAATCACCCGCGCCTCGCCCAGATTGGTGACTGCCATCACCCGGTTTCGCACCTGGATCAGCGGCGTCACGACGTGGCCCGCCATCCGGATCGGCTCGACCTCCGCCGGCCGCTGCAGATTGATTCCCTTCGCATCCGCCGCCAAAACATGGATCAAGCTGTAATCCGGTCCCGCGTTTTCCGCCACAAACAGGTGGTTCAGCGCGGCGACCGGCGGCACAGCCACCGTGCCCGCGCGATGCCCCAGGTAGTGAACCTCGACACATTCGAGCGAATCGGCCGCCAGCACGTACAAATGCGAATGAGCCCCCGGTTGATACACCACTCCCGTTCCCGTGAACGGCCCCGGCTCAACCGGCAATGCCTGCGGGAATTGCACTCGACGCGACGACGCGCCCGAGGCCGCGTCGATTTCCCACAATTGGCCGGTCTCCGTCGCCAACAAAATCCGCCCACCCGCGACCACCGGCGGCGCGAACCGTTCGCCGATCGCCAGCCGCCAGACCAACAGTCCGGTCTTCGCGACGACCCGCACGAGTTCCTGTCTCGAACCGTCGATCAACAAGGCGTCGGCCCCAGCCTCTTTCGAGATCGGCTGTGGATGGATCCGCGTCTCGTAACCCACGGTCCGCCGCCACAACAGTTGTCCGGTCGGCGCATCGAACGCATGGACGGCGCCGCTCGCGAGGAAAAACAATACTTGGCTCTCGGCGCCCGGAGCCGTCTCGCCGCGGCGATGGCTGATCAAGACACGCCGCGCGTCGCCCGCGTCGGGATGATCGTCCGCGACCGCGGCCGTCGGCTTCGCCTCCGCCTTCACAAGCTTCTGTTCGCGGCCCGCGACTTCCAACACCGCGGCCGCCAACCGCGAGTCGCCCACTACGGCCGGAAACTGTTTGAGCAGCGATTTGCGCAATTCGAACGCCTCGCCCGTCTGCCCCGCCGCCGCCGCCTCGCCGATCTTCGCCAGCGCAGCGACCAACGCCTCTTCTTGCTCAATTCCGAATTTAGCCTCGCCGAGGACCCGTTCGATTTCATCGATTCGCTGTTGCTGGGAAGTGCGCAGCGATGTGGGAATGTAAGCCGGATTCTTGACCAGTTCGAGCGCCTGGTCCGCCTGCGTCACCACCTCCTTGGCTTCGGCCGACGCGCCCAGATTCTTCGCCTGCTGAGCCAACCCCAAGGCGATGTCGGGCAGGATACCCGCCAACTCGGGCCGCGCGTCGCCAAACTTCTCCTCGTTCTCGATCGTCGGAATGATCTCTTTCGACTTCGCCAATGCTTGCCGCAAATCGCGAGTGCCTTCGACCACCGACCGCAGATTGGCCAGCCCAAGCCTCACCCGCACAAAGCTGGCGTTGGGATCCTTGGGAAAATTCGCGAGGAACTTTTCATAACGCGCAATTGCTTGCGTATAAGACTGGGCTTGATAGTCCGCGTTCGCCTGGTCCAGGATGTCCTTCGCATTGCCGCGGATATAGATGTACAAAAGGACGACAAACGCCAGCAGCAACAACACCAATCCGCCTGATCCCAACAGGATCAAGGGCGAATCCCATCCCTTGCGCCGCCGCTTCTTAAAGTTCGCCGCCGCGGCCGCCGCCGCTCCCGGAGGCGGTCCGGCCGGCCCCATCGCCCCCGCCGCGAACGGATCGGCCGCTCCCATGCCGCCGCCTAGGCCGCTAACCATGCCGCCACCAAACGGATCGGCGCCGCCGAGCGGTTCAAGTCCACTCGCGAGCGGCTCCAATTCGCCCATGAGCGGCGCCAGTTCGCTGTCGCGCGTGGCGGCTCCTGCGCTGGCAGCGGCAGGTGGAGCCGCACCGGCCGCTTGAGTAGCCCCGCCACGAGTTGCCCCGCCTCCCATCGCCTTCGCCCGGGCGGCCGCGATCGCCTCTTTCGCCTTCTCCTTCTCCCGCGCCGCCGCATCCTTGATGGACGCGTCTTTACCAGCCGCGTCCTTACTCGCCGCGTCCTTCGCCGGAGCGGCGGCTGGTTTCGCGGACGCTTTCGCCGCAGCCGCCTTTTCCGCCGCCGCCTTGTCAGCCGCCGCCTTGTCAGCCGCCGCCTTGTCAGCCGCCGGTTTCGCGGGCGTCTTTTCCGGCGTCTTCTCCGGTGCCTTTTCCGGCGCGGGCTCGTCTTCCATCAATGCCAGGCCGAGGTCGTCGTCGAACGATGGCTTCGGCGGCGGTGCGGCGGTCGGCTTCGCTCCCGTGGGCTTGGCCGGGGCCGCCTTGGCCTCCGCCGCCCCGGCACCGATATCGGCGAGCAGTTTCTTGGATTGGAACGGGGTCAACAAGCCCTTTTCGACGAGCTGCTTCGCGAGCGTGTCGGGCGATAGCGGCGACTTGGCGTCCTCCGCTTTCCGTCGCAAATCGGCCAAAACATCGTCTTCCAACAGGCCCAATTGTTCGAGCCGATCGAGCAGTTTGTCCGCGGCACTCATTCGTCGTCTTGCTCCACAGTTTGCAGCTGCAGTTGTTCCATGCCGACGGCGGTGCCCGCGTCCAGCGCCGCCACCACCTTTTCGTGCGACGCCTCGCCGTTGGCCTTCACCATGAGCCGCGTGGGGATTTTGCCGCTACTGTCTCCCAGCCGGGCGCGCCGCAGCTTGATGATCAAATCCTGCTCGCTCGGCGCCTCCTCCTCGAACTCGGAAGTCTCCACCCGATAGGTGTTGAACGCATCGACGTACACGGTCACCAAGTCCCCTTCCGGATCCTCGTCCTGCGGCACCGCCGCCGCGCTCGGACGATCATCTTTCGGCTTCGGCAGCTGCATCGACTTCTGCAGGCTGAACGACGCCGTCACCATGAAAAAGATCAACAATTGAAACACAATGTCGACCATCGGCGTCATGTCCATCTCGGACTCTTCCAGCCGCGACCCAAACTGAATCGGCTCGGGCGCGGCGTCGTCCACCGTCGGCGGCGGCATCGGTGGCGCCGCCTCGTTGTCTCGTGAAGTCATCGGTTCGTCCGCCCCCTCGATCCCTCAGCCTTCAACCTTCAGCCCTCTGCCCTCTGCCCTCAATGCGCTTCCATGATCGCGATGAACAGTTGCGAGACCTCGGCGTTGCGCACCGACGCCTTGGCGATCCGCGACACGTCACGGTGTTTCAGCCCGCGAGCCGCCTTGATGAGCACATGCTGTTTGTCGCCGCCTTCGTTGACATGCTCCGCCACGTACGCCGCCACCGCGTCCTCTTGTTCCGCCACCGTCCCGACATTGATCATCGTCGCGTCGTCGATCCCATCTCCCTTGAACACGCGAACCGAATCGCCATCTCCAGCGGCAACTGTCAAGACAACGGCTAGCTTCGATGGTACCGGCACGCCGAACTTGGCCTTTGGCAGATCGACTTGGGCCTGTTGGCCGATGTGCGAGCAAACGATGAAGAAAATCAGCAGAAGGAACGTGCAATCGATCATCGGAGCGATATCCATCTCCGAGTCTTCCAGCTTCGTGCGTTTCAATGAAACCGATACGTCCTCGTCCAACCCTGGAAGGGCGGAATCAGCCACTGAGTCGTTATGGGAATTGGACGAGGGCACTACCGCATCGGCCATCGAAAGGGCTCCTTCACCGAGCGAACGACGGAGAAAAGGGAAGGTCGCAAGGCCGGAATTGCTTTCGCGTTACGCCGCTCGTCGGCCAGCGTTCGCCAGCCCCTGCTGGAAGAGTTCGAAGAATTTGCCCATTCCCGCGCCGACCATCTCTTCCATCTTGCGGATCCGCACGTTGATCTTCGCCATCAGGAACATGTAGGGAATCGATACCGCCAAACCGACCGCTGTGGTGATCAATGCGAAGCTGATGTCGGACGCTAGCACCTCGGGCTTCACCGATTCGGCACCGGCCAGCTTGCCGAACGCCTGCATCATCCCGAGCACCGTGCCGAGCAGTCCGAGCATCGGTTCGGTCTTGATCGCCATGCTTACGCCCACCAAGCGATGCTCGATATCGGACAAGACGTCCCGCTGAAACGTCTCCATCACCAGCGCCTTAACCTTGCTGAAGCCCAGCTTGCGGTTGACCATCGCCAGGATGCCCATCTGGACCACGGCTCGCTGGTCGCCCTCGCAAAACTGCATCGCGGCATCGAAGTCGCCACGCGTCACCGGTTCGGCCAACGCGTCCAGGAATTGATTCTGCTCGTCGAATGTGCGGAACCGCAGCGTGCCGGTTCGCGACCAGACCACGATCACGCAGTAAAGCCCCCACAACGCAACGATGCCTTGGAACAAGTAGATCGAGTTATTCACCCAATCCATCAATCCCCATTCGGTGATGTTCATGGAAGTCGGATCCCGCCGAGTGCTTCTAATCTGGTAAGAGTCGCATGCCGCCGGCTATTTCGCAGCCGTACGGAAAAATTGGTCGCTCACTTCGAACACATACTTGCCGCCCTTCGAGCGGACGGTGAAAACCGTCTTGAGAATCTCCTTCACGTCTCGGCCGCCGGATCGCTCGCGTTCCAACAAGGCCAGCTGATCCTCGATGTCCTTCGGATAGAACTGCATGATAATCCGTCCTTGGGTCGGCACGCCGGCACGGCCGAGCAACTCGAGGTCGGCTTCCTGCAGAGCGCCGTTCCGCCAGGTCATGTACAGGCGCTTTTCGTCGTTGGCCGATCCGCTGCGGCGGCGCGGCGAGCCAGTGGAAAACCCCGAAGCGTAGTCGACGTTCTGCCCGCCGCCCCCCACCGCGCCCAGATCGATTCCAAAGGCGTCCAACTGCCGCGCGTAAGCGTCGGTGCTCTCCGAAGAATACTTGATCACCCACCGTTCCCATCGCGGAATAATATCGGCCGTCCCATCGCCGCCGGGGCCGACGCCGCGGCCATCCCCCGTGCCACGCCCCTGCCCTTTGCCCTGGTACATCGGGCGAATGTCGTCAGCCACCGCCGCCTGGATCGTCACCACCTCGGTGATCGCCTCGATCGTCACTTCCACCGGTGGATCCTCCACCTGCTCGATCTCCTCCGGCACCGGCTCTTGCAAGTCGTTCGTCATCGAAGCGCTGTTGCCGCCCCCGCCCGGCTCTTCCTCCACTAAGGAGATTGCTAGCGGACGCTGGACGAACCAGACCTGCTTCGAAGCCCAAATGGCGAACAACAACGCCACGCCAAAGCCCACCAGCAGCAACAGCGCGACCAACATCCCCGACACTTGGTCGTACGAGTTGGTGCGGAGCTGCTGATGGACGGCTCGTTCATCAGCCGGCATTTCATCGTTGTTAGCGATCGTCGCCATGGAAATCCTCGCGTCGTCAATCGTCGCTAGTCGAGAAACACGGCGGCCGGATTCACCGATTTGTACCAATCCTTCCACCGCTTAATGAGCCCCTGTCGGTCCGTCTCCGTGAACCTGTCGGGCAGCGAGTAGCCTTCAATTTTTCGGCAGATGAACCGCAACCCGTCGTTCGCGGCGCGTACCACGCGGACATCCGGATCTGTCAACGCGTAGATCAACGACGGCACGCAATCGTAATCGCCCGATCGTCCCAACGCTCGCACCGCCACCAGTCGCACCTCGAACTTTTCCGCGAACACCAACCGCTTGAGCCGGTCGAGCTGCGGGGCGAGCTTCGCGGGGGTGAGTTCGGCAAGCCAACCATCCGGAAACTCCGCCAAACCGTCGACGTCCGGATTTCGCGGATCATCCAGGATGCTGGCCAAATCGTCCACCGCCCCCTTTTCCGGCGGCGCAATCACCTTCCCATCCTTAACTCGGGCGTTGGCCATGTTTCCTTTCAGCCCCTTGCCGCCCGTCAACGTCCCATCGCCCGCCACATTCTTGGCGATCGCCTTTTTCGTGCTGCGAGTGAGAAACAAGACGCCAAAGCAGGTGTCGATCGTCGCGTCGTAGTGCCCCGCCAGTCCAAACGAGCCGTCGTTCTTTTGGGACTTCATCAACAGCTGCACGCCGTCGTTGTACCACTTAGGCTCTTTTTCATCGGTTCCTTCGGCCAGTTCGCGAAACCCCATGTAGCGTTCAAGCGCGTACATGTAGTACGCCTGGAATGGATAGTCTCCACCGATGCGGAAGTTGCCATCGAAAAACCGGTTCCCCAACCCCCAGGCTTGCTGCAGCACGGCGGGACTCAGCTTGCTGTTCCGCGGTTCAGGCCGCTTCGCCCCAGCCGGCCCCTCGACCGGAACCAGCCTTAACGCCGGCGGCAGCCCCGTCGCTTGGTTACCCGTCGGGCCAGCCGCCGTCACCCCGGCGACTTCCGCCGCGATGTAGAGACTGCCCAGCCCAGCAGCGGTGAGCGACAACGTGACGCCACTCTGCATCGTCCGCCCGTTGCCCATCGAATCATTGCCCTGGTAGCCGTAACCACCGGCTGGGTCTTGGGTCCGCAGCAACCAACCGGCTACCCGATCCACCGCCTCGATCGGCACGTCGAGCCCCGCGTTCTTCGCCGTCCAAAGACTCAACACGGCGTACTGCGTCTGCGACGTGTCGCCCGTGTTGTAGCTCGGATAGCTCCAGCCGCCGCCCGGCATCTGCCGTTTGAGCATGAACGAGTAGAGGAAATCGATCTCGCGACGGTACTTCACTGGGTCGAGCTCGCACAGGAAGATCAGCGCCATGCCCGTGCTATACATCGCCTGCGAACCCTTGTCGGTCACATTGCCGGCCGCGATCGCCTCCTTGCAACGCTTCACCGCCTTGGCCACCGCCGGGTGGTTCTCCCCTTTGCCATCCTTGACCCAGACAAGCCCTACTAGGCAGTCGCCGCCAAGCTCCTCATGGTGCCCGTTCTCCAGGTACTTCATGGCGCGGACAACCATGTCCCGCACCTCGGGACTGTTCGGCGTGTACGCCAAAGCCGTTCGGGGTGAAAACACCTCGGCCAGATCGCGGCTGACAAGCCCGTCGACGTTGCCGCCACCGACTGTCACGCCGCAAACCGCGAGCAGCACTTTGACTACGACTCGCGAAACCATCGGAAACCAAGTTCGAGAAGTCATCCGAACAACCGTTTCGCCGGGATTAACGGGAATAATCGGCCCGAGTTGATCTTGGGAGAAGTTTGATCCAAGATCGCGGAATGTAGTGGGCCCGGAGTGGAAAGTCAACCAGCGGTAGGCGTGGCAAGTCCAAGGCGTGGCGCGAGTTGTCGTCATGGCGGACCGCCGTCGAACGCGATCGTGGCGAAGCTTGGCGAACGGTCGAAGCCGCCGCCGCACCCGAATTGACACCGCGCCGCTGACGACATATATATTCTTCATCTCGCGACCTGCTGCGGATTGGATCTTCCTCCGTTCCCCAGTTGCCACCTCGGTTCGTCCGACGGCTATTCGGTCCGCGACGTGAGGTCAGGTAGCTCAGTTGGTAGAGCAATGGACTGAAAATCCATGTGTCGCCGGTTCGATCCCGGCCCTGACCACTTCTAAGTCCTTAATTTCCAACAACTTGCGATATGGCAGTTGTTGGTTAAGCGATCTTGGATAAATTCCTGGATCATCTCGTAAGGAACCACTTCCAAAGGCGCATCCCCTCCAAACCGCCATTCATCGCAGTGTGGTACCGCGCCTGCCCGCATTGTGGATCGACATCAGC
>JBIKVL010000562.1:0-3891 GCA_044356875.1 Pirellulaceae bacterium
GGTCGACTCGATCACCCCTTCCAAGGTGTCGATGATGCCCGAGGGCTTGCTCAATGTGCTCAATGAGGACGAAGTTCGCGACTTGATCGCCTATCTTCTGTCTCGTGGCGATCGCGAACATGCCATGTTCAAGAAAGCCCAATAGCCAAACTGTGCGGCGCGGGAAGCCGCTCGAGGTTCCCGCGCCGAACGCCGACGTTGTCGTTGCGCCGACTTCGCTCAGTTCGCAACAACTTCGCTCAGCTCGCAACGACTTCGCGCAGCGCGCAATATCGCGCAGCGCGCCATTGCTTGGCGTAACCCGCAACTGATTTCCCTTGCCCGCAAGAACTTCGAGGTCTTTCTCTTATGGCTCAGAGACGAGAGGGACGTGGAATGTCGCGGATCGACCGGCGGCCGCTGGTTTCGGCGTTGGTGGCCACCGCATCGGCCGCAGTCGCTTCAGCTGCAGTCACGTCTACCGTGGTCGTATTGGCCGCGATCGTGTTGGTTGCGGCACTCGCGGCGGCCACAGTGTCGGCGGCCGCCGAACCGACGGTGGCGAAGAGCGGCGGCGACAAGCCGGCGACAGCGGTTGCGGACGCCTGGAAGGTCGGCGTGGCGCGCGTGAAGGTGACGCCCGAGAAGTCGATGTGGATGGCGGGCTACGCCGCTCGCAAGAAGCCGTCCGAGGGCGTCGTGCAGGAGCTATACGCGAAAGCGTTGGCGATCGAAGACGCCACGGGCCGGCGGCTTGTGATCGTGACGCAGGACCTCATCGGAGTGCCGCGGGCGTTGCGGGAACGGCTCGAAAAGGCCGTGAAGGACAAGCATGGACTGCCGCCCGAATCGCTGTTGCTCAACGCGTCCCACACGCACTGCGGCCCGGAGCTGCGTATGAACCGCGTGCCGCTCGACGGCCCTCCCGAGGAGGTCGAGACGCGGCTGAAGCTGTCGCTGGACTACACCGAGCAGCTCTTCGAAAAACTGTCGACGCTGGTGGCGGACGCTTTGGCGTCCTTGGCCCCCGCCAAGCTCGACTACCAGCGGTCCCGATGTGGTTTCGCCATGAATCGGCGGCGGCCGACCGAGAAGGGATTCTCGAACGCTCCGCATTCGGATGGGCCGATCGAACATACGGTGCCCGTTTTGCGGGTGTTGGGCGCCGACGGCAAGCTGCGGGCCGTGCTGTTCGGCTACGCGTGCCACAACACGTCGATCGGGTTCGACTTCTTCTGCGGCGACTATGCCGGCTACGCCCAGGAGTACTTCGAGGCGGCGAATCCGGGCGTCACGGCGTTGTTCATCACCGGCTGCGCGGGCGATCAAAACCCCTATCCGCGCGGCAAGATCGAGCTGGTTCGGCAGCATGGCAGCACGTTGGCGACCGCGATCCAAGCCGCTTTGGAAACCGTGCCACGGCCGATTCGCGGCCCGCTGAATCCGCGTTACGGACTGGCGACCCTGGAATTCGCCCCTCCGCCCAATCGCGAGCAACTGCTGTTGATGGCGGAAGGAACCCAGGAGCCGCAACGCGGCCATGCCCGGCGGTTGCTCAAGCAGATCGAGGAAACCGGCCGCATCCGCGATACCTACGAATACCCGGTGCAGGTGGTCGATTTTGGTTCCGATCTCACCCTGGTCGCGCTCGCCGGAGAAGTCGTTGTGGACTATGCGCTGCGAATTCCCCGGGAACTGGCGGGCGAACGGCCGGTCTGGGTCGCCGGCTACTCGAACGACGTCTTTGGCTACGTGCCGTCCGAACGCGTGCTCCGCGAAGGCGGCTACGAAGGCGGCGAGGCGATGCGGTGGGGTTCCCTACCCGGCCCCTTCGCCCCGGGTGTGGAAGAGCGGATCATCGCCAAGGTGAAGGAACTGGCCGCGACTGGCGCCAAGTAGTAGGCGGCGGTGGACGCGGTTGACGCGGAGGGCGGATGGGGGCCGACCGACAAACGGCTCGTTCACCTGAGCGAAGGAGCTTTTTATCTCCCTGAGGCTGACTTCCGTGTCGATCGGTGTTCGTCCGTGGCAAACTCGCCCTTACCGCGGGAATGCATTTCCGCCGAGGATCCAGCGGGACATACCGTCGGAGTACGGGATGCGGATTAGGTCGGGAATCACACGGTCGAACGTCCGCCGCATCCACCACGCCGAATCCGGATTGAGATAGATGATGTCGCCGGCTCGGACGAGCACGGTGGCGCGCGGGTTGTAGCGGGCTTCGATGAGATCGACGTAAATCAACATCGGCATGCCGTCAGGCTTTTGACGGTGGACGGTGACGGTCGTGGGCGAATCGATCGGATCGAGATAGCCAGCCATGGCGACTCCGGTCACGACATCGATTTCCCGCTCGCGGGGCAGCACAAGGCCCACGCCCAGTTCGCGGTCGCGATCGCCAACTTGGAACCGCACGGCATTGGTCTTGCTCAACTGTCCCACGACCCAAAACACTTCGGAACGTCGGCTGGGCACGACCACGACGTCGCCGGGTTCCAGCTTCACGTCGGCGTTATTGAGGATTTGGCCCGGCGTGCCCCGCAAGGGAATGCGGAGGATCTTCTTCGGATCTTCCGTGTCGTAATCGTATTCGTCGTACTCGTCCGGTCGTACCGGGATCCGTTCGAGCTCCCCGACGCGGCGATGGACTTCCACGATGTCGCCCGCCAGTTCGGTGAGTCCATTGGCCGAAGCGAGCGCGTGGCCGACGTCGTTTTGATATTTGGGCAAGGCTTGGACGCCCGGTTGCTTCACTTCGCCCAGCACCACGACGTCCACCGCGCTCTTTTCCGCGATGGAAATGACGACCCGAGGGTTTTGCAGGAAACCGTTCGCGTAGGCGCGGGTGATCGACTCCTGGGCATCCAGAAGGTTCATATCCTTGACATTGACGGCCCCGACGAGCGGCAAGTGGACCGCCCCGTTGGCCATCACCCGCGCCTTGAACGGCGGCGCCTCGATGTTGGGAACCATGCCCGGAATGTAGACCTCCAAGACGTCGTTAACGCCCAAAAGATAGTCCGGCGGAGCGGGCACGACCAAGTTCGCGAAATTCAATTTGTTGCCGACGATCCGCGTTGGCATGCGAAACGTGTCCGGCAATTGGGTCGCCGGAATGGCGTAGTTGTGCAACGGCGCGAAACAACCGCTCGTCGCGGCCGTCACCAACAGGGCGAACGTGGTCAGCCACAGGCGTGGGCGAATGGATTCCAGCATGGTCGTCACCAGCGAACAAAGGTGCGGCGCGGTCCAGGATCGAAGCGACAACCGGCACGCCTGTTCCGCGGGCTCTTCCCGCCTATCCACTCGTGCCGCTTGCCCGCCTTTTAACCGTCATCACGCCTGTCATCGTCTTGTCGATCACACCGGAAAGAGCGCCATTGCCGACGCCCGCGCGACCGTTTCCACCCCTAGGCCGCGAACAATCGCTACAAACCGATGCGGTCGGTGCCCCTTCGGCCCCCGAATCGCTCGCCATCCTCCCGGCGAGGTTGCAATAAGCCATGCGGATACTATGGTTTGTGGGTGGGGTGGTGATGTTGGCGCTGACCCGGCGGATGAACCGGCCGCTGGCGCTGACCCGGCTGATGAACCGGCCGCTGGCGCTGACCCGGCTGATGAACCGGCCGCTGGCGCTGACCCGGCTGATGAACCGGGCGCTGGCGCTGACCCGGCGGATGAATGGGCTGGTCGTTCTGGTGGCAGTGGAGGAACAACGCGCGTGGAGATTGAGCGGTTCCCGATCCGGGAACTTCCCGACGCATTGGCGGTCGAATGGGACGCGCTGCGTCCCGCCAAGTCGACGTTGTCCAACCCGTTCTATTCCAGTGGCTACGCGCGACTGGTCGCGGCCGAACGTCCCCATGTCGAAGTGGGTTTGGTGCGGCATCAGGGACGCCTGCATGCCGTGAT
>JBIKVL010000563.1:0-3890 GCA_044356875.1 Pirellulaceae bacterium
GTCGAGCACGGGATCAAGCGTGTCGCGATTCAAGCCGCCGACAGGAGGCATGCCGAGTTGATTCGGCCGCGAGTCCGTGGCGCGAACGGGACCTCCACCCGTCTTGCGGTCCACCGGCGTGATGGTGATCGTCGGATCCAGCGGCGAACCCAGCACATTTGCCATCGCATGCACGCGGAAACGATCGCCCTTCTTCCCACGGATGCGGAAGCAATCGATATCGCCCGGTTGCGACAGAATTCCGTTGAACGCGGCGGGGAGCGCGATCGCCGCCGACTCCGCTTGGCTCACGAGCGTTTCGGGCGAGTCGTTCGGTTCACGTTCGAGCTGATTGGATAGCGGCGAAACGCGAATCAGATTCGGCGTTGGCGCCGAGACTCCGCCCTCTTCCGCGACGAACGGAAACACCGTTGAACCGTCCGATGGCAAGCGGACGGTCTGGGTCCATTCGCCTCGTGGATCGCCAATGATCTTCAGGGACAACTCTTCGCCAGGCTGACCACCGGCAGGAAACACAGCCGTGGGCCGACTAAACGTGCCGACGTGTAGACGATAGGTCTCGTTGCCGCCGTTGTAAACGCAATGCCGCACCGCGACGTAATAAACGCCGTCGCGATCGGCGATCCGCGACACGATCGGATCCTGTGCGAACAACGCCGAGTCGTCCGCGGCGACGAGCATCTTGCCTTGCTCGTCCAGCAGCGACACGTGCAGGTCGGGCAAGCCGCGTTCCACGCCGAGACGCGCCGCCTCGATCTCGGCCGTAAGCCGTTCGCCTTTCTTCGCTTCGATCCGGTAAAGATCGACATCGGTGTTCGTGATACCGCCGAGAATCGTCGAGTTCAACGACACCGGTTTGGCCGTCTCCAGCTTGTCGTTCGGCGTCCTCGGCTGTTCGTCTTCCAACACCGTGGGGAAGGGGCCAACGAAGAATCGCTGGTAGTCGCTGAGTCCGTTCGCCGTCCGCAGTCGGACGCCATGGCCGCCCAGCACGCAGTTGTCGGCGAGCTTCAACCGCACGCGTACCCGCGTTCCCGCTTCGACCCGCTCCTTCCGGCCGCCGACTTCGATTTCGCCCTCGACAAGCGTGATCGATTCCACGGCCACGCCGGGCTCGTAGAGCAACACTTCCTCTGGTTGCTCGAGATACTTGCCGATGAAATCCACTTCCACCGTGGCCCCGCGTTGACCGCCCGGCGGCGACAACCGGTTAAGCCGCGGCGAACCCGCCCACGCATCCGTCGCCACCCACAGACACCACAATCCAGCCAGGAACATCGGCAGTCGATGCATCGGGAACCTCGTTGCTAGTTGCTAGTTGCCAGTTGCCAGTTGCCAGTTGCCAGTTGCCAGTTGCCAGTTGCCAGTTGCCAGTTGCCAGTGGCTAGTTGCCAGTGGCTAGTTGCTAGTGGCTAGTTGCTAGTTGCTAGTGGCTAGTTGCCAGTTGCTAGTGGCTAGTGGCGGGGCGGGTGGGATTGTGGTTGGGTGTTTATCGTTGGCGATCGGCGAACTATCCGACGAGCTCGTTCACCACTTCGCCGCCGTCGATGATTTCGACGGGCCGGGCGCCGGGGGTCATCAGTTCCTTGTCGGCGTTGATGCCGATTTGCTGGTAGACGGTGGTGAGCACGTCTTCGATGCGGACAGCGTTGTCTTCCGGTTCGCTGGCGGTGCTGTTGGACGAACCGTAGACCAAGCCGCGTTTGAAACCGCCACCGGCGAAGGCGGCCGAGTAGACGCGGGGATAGTGGTCACGGCCTGCCGTGGCATTGATCTTCGGAGTGCGTCCGAATTCGCTGGTCACCATCACCAAGGTGGAATCGAGCATGCCGCGGTCGTCGAGATCGCTGATCAAACCGGCGACGGCTTGATCGAGCGTCGGACCTTGGCGACGCATCGCCGTTTCAATCCCCGCATGGTGATCCCAACCGCCGTAGCTGACCGTCACGAACCGCACGCCGGCTTCGATCAAGCGGCGGGCGAGCAAGAACCGCATGCCCGCTTCGTTTTGGCCGTACAGTTCCTTGGTCTTCGCCGATTCTTGCGTAATATCGAACGCTTCCCGAGCCGCCGGCGAACTGATCATCGCGTAGGCCCGCTGATAGAACTCGTCCATGGCGCCCAAAGCTTCCGCCTTCTTAGCCATCGCGCGGAAGTGTTCGTCTACCACGCCGCGAATGCGTTGCCGGGTGCTGAAGCGTTGTTCATCGACGCCTGGAGGCAGCAACAGGTCGCGGACTTGGTAGTTCGACCGGCCTGGATCGCTGCCGATGCCGAACGGGCCGAACTGCGAACCCAAATAGCCCGTGCCCGCGTACTCGCCAGCGGTCGGAACGGCGACGTACGGCGGCAGGTTGTGGCGCGGGCCGAGTTCATGAGCGACGACAGCGCCAAGGCTCGGGTGGTCGATCGCGGGGCTCTTGCGATAGCCCGTGAACATCGCGTAGGAAGCGCGGCCGTGGTCGGCTTCCTTGCCGGCGATCGAGCGGATCACCGTCATTTTGTCCGCGACTTTCGCCAACCGGCTGAAGTTCTCATTGAAAACGACGCCGCGAATCGCCGTCTTCGCCACGCCGAACGGCCCACGGTATTCGAGCGGCGCCTCGGGCTTCGGATCCCAGGATTCCTGATGCGCCATGCCACCCGGCAAAACGATCTGAATGACGCCCTTGGCTTTTCCTTCCTTGCTTTCGTACCACTTTTGGTCGGCGCGGGCGGCTTTCGCGCGCAGGAAGTCGCCCAGCGTCAAGCCGAGCGAACCGAGCACGCCGACTCGGAGGAATTCGCGTCGTTGGGGACGGCGAAAGTGAGCCGGATCATCGTTCCAAGTGACCACATCCGAGGAAGCGCGGGCCATGAGGTATGCCTTTCTTTCGGCAAAACAGAGGGGATAGGGTGGGAAGGCGTGTCGGTGGGACCGTCAATTTATCGATCGGATTCGGGCCTAAGAGAGCGTTACGCTAACTTGCCCCGCACGACGAATCAAGACGGACTGATTGAACTTTCGGTCGGGCTGCCCTCGATTATCCCCGCCGTCGTTTACCGCCAATTCCGTTCAATTAGCGTTAGGTCACTGTTGCTCTAAAGCTCGCGTCTGCTGAAACAGGGAGGGATAAAGACACTCGGATTCACCCCAAGTTAAGGACGGTTGTACCAGTTGGCCGAAGGCCAACTTCAACGTAGCCTGGGGCAACGCCCCAGGTGGGCCAGGCAACACACCCTGGGAAAACGCGAGTTACGCAAACACCTCCCTTTGGTTGGCTGAAGGCCAACCTCAACCCATTGTGTCGCCTTCAAAGGGCCCATTTTGCGGCAATTCGTGGAATCTCGCCAATCCCTCTCATTGGCGATAGTGAGGTTGGCTTTCAGCGAACCAATTGTGATGGGGCGGTCACGCGTCCTAGGGCGTTGCCCTAGGCTACGGTGAGTTTGGCCTTCGGCCAAAGAATCGGCAACGATTGACCGCCCGTGAAAACGTGCCGTAGCACTGTCGACGTTCGGGTTCCAACCGCCCCGCGAAACCGCGACGCAAACTTCTATCCCGCAATTGTTTACGGAACCTTGAACGGTATTGGCGGTAAACGAGGAATCCCCACCACACGAGCCTGCGCCTACGGCTTGGCGGTAAACGAGGAATCCCCACCCTCGTTGTCGTCCGAGCCGCTTGTCGGCGCGATCGTCGGCGGCGCAACTGTCGGTGGGGCGGCCAGCGCTGATCCGCCAAAGGGGATGGCCAGCGATGGGGCGGCGAGCGGCGAGGCGCTCGCGGCACCCGCCGGTGTACCGCCTGCCGGTTGGTCGCCCGCCCGCGGCGCGGCCACCACGATCATCTCCCCACGGCCATATTGTTGTGGCGCCGATTGATAAAGTTGTTGCGCTTCAGACAACAA
>JBIKVL010000564.1:0-3888 GCA_044356875.1 Pirellulaceae bacterium
CGCCAAAGGTGGCGCGGCATTGCGGGGCGATGCACTGTTGGAACGCGACCTCCATGTGCGGCCGTCCGCTCGACACGGGCCCCCAACTTGCCTTCCCAATTCCGCCGGTTTCTACTTCTAACATAGCCATTTAGTGTAGCTAGCAAGGGCGAACGCCAGCAAGGCCGACTTCCCTTGGCCCTCACCCTTCACCGGAGCCCCGCCCCATGCGACCTCACCCAAAGTCCAGCGCTGCCAGCGGGCCATTCGCCGCTTCGAGCGTTACGTCGAGCATAACATCGGCCGGCGGGAATGTTGAACGAAATGTCGGCGGTGGGCAGGCGGGCGGGATAACTCCCAGCCGCCGCGATTTGCTCGGGTGGGCCCAGGCCGGATTGGCGGGAGCCGCCCTGGCGACGCTGATGCAGGCGGGAGCGTCGTCGGCCACCGGGGCGCCGGTGCCCAGCGAGGCGGCGAATCCGCCTCCGCACTTCCCCGCCAAAGCCCGCCGCGCGATCCATATCTGCCTGTGCGGCGGCTTCTCCCACATCGACACCTTCGACTACAAACCCGAACTGGCCCGGCTCCACGGCAAGTCGCTCGCCGCCGATCAACGGCCGGACGTGTTCTTCGGGAAAGTGGGATTGCTGCGAAAAAACGACTGGGAATTCCGGCAACGCGGCGACAGCGGGCTGTGGGTCTCCGAGCTCTTTCCCCAGCTGGCGACCGTCGCCGACGAACTGACTGTCATTCGATCGATGACGGCCGAATCGTCCAGCCACACGCCGGCCACCTTCCAGGAAAACTCCGGCTTTCGACTCAATGGCTTCCCAACGCTAGGGTCATGGCTGTCTTACGGGCTGGGGAATGAAACCGACGAGCTCCCGACATTCGTTGTCCTGCCGGACGCCCGCGGCTTTCCGGCTGGCGGCACCAACAACTGGACGAACGGTTTCTTGCCGCCGCGGCATCAGGGCGTGGCGCTTCGCAGCCAAGGTGAACCGATCGCCGACCTGCGTCCCGCGCGGCCGCTGGCGGACGACTTCGAACGCGACAGCCGCGACTTGCTGGCCGAACTCAATCGGCTCGACTTCGCTCGCCGCGGCGGCGACGCCGAACTCGCGGGCCGGATTCGCGCCTACGAACTCGCCGCCAAAATGCAATTGGCGGTGCCCCGTGTCACCGATTTGGAGCGGGAGACGGCGGCGACACGCGCCAGCTACGGACTTGATCGCGCTGAAACGGCCGATTTCGGCCGCGCTTGCCTGCTGGCCCGACGGATGCTGGAGAGCGGCGTTCGCTTCCTGCAGATCTACTCGGGCGGCGATTTCAGTTCCCCCCGTATCAACTGGGACGCCCACGAGGACGTGGTGCAGAACCACACGCAGGAGGCCGCCCGGATCGACCAGCCGGTCGCCGCGCTGCTGCGCGATCTACGACAACGAGGAATGCTCGACGATACGCTCGTGCTCTTCACCAGCGAATTTGGCCGAACGCCGTTCACGCAATCCGGAGCCGACACGGTGGGAAAGGGCCGCGACCACAACCAAACCGGCTTCTCCGTATGGCTCGCAGGCGCCGGACTGAAGCCCGGAATGGCATACGGCTCCACCGACGACATCGGATGGCGGGCCGTGGACAAGCCGGTCGCCTGGCATGACTTCCATGCCACCGTGCTCCACCTGCTGGGCATCGACCACGAACGCCTGACCTTCTATCACAACGGTATCCAACGCCGCCTGACGAACGTCCACGGAGCTCCGATCCGCGAGATCCTGCGGACGGCGTGAAATCGGCGCGAGGTCGAACTCGTCCCGCTACTGCGCGAAGATCCGCGAGGCCAGAAACGCGAGCATGGCGGCGTAAGCCATAATCGCGACGATCAGCAGGCCGCGGTTGCCGCTGCGCGGACGCAACGCCGTGCCGCTCATGGCGCTACCCCTTTGGGCACCGGCAATTCGTAGCGAAACGCCTCGTCGAAGTCGAACACATTGTCGAAATCCTCCCGCTTGTCGCGTTTCGACTTCTTCAATTGCCCGACCCGAATGAGCTTGAAGACCACTTCGCCAATGTCGCTGGTGGTCCGCAGTCCCCAGCTGGCCAGGACCGAGCGGGCGAGCATCCCGAATTGATGCTGGGAGTACAACCGAACGACGTCGCACACCTGCGGTCCCGTGAGATGGACCTCCGACCGCTGCTCCCCTTTTCGAGCCTGTTCGTCGTCGCCCGACTCGGTCGTCCCCAACTTCAATTCGGTCCGCGCGTACCGCAACGCTTCGGTCACGAACGCATAGGCGCCCACGGCATACCGCGGATCCTGATCCACCAGCCGACGATACACTTGCAGCGTGCTCATGCTCATGGTTGCCTCTCGGATGGTGGACGATCTGTCCGCCCACGATCCGTCTGACTGTCAGGTTGCTGGCCACTAGGTTGCTGGCTCTCTGGCTGCGGTCCATCAGGCTGCGGGCCATCAGGCTGCGGTCCATCAGGCTGGGGGCCCTCCGGTCGTGGGCCATTGGAACGCGAGCCATCCGGGCGCCGACCTTCAGGACGCCGGCCATCCGGACGCCGGCCATCCGGACGCCGGCCATCAGGGCGTCGGCCATGCGGTTGTCGGCCGTCGGGAGGCCGACCGCGTTCTTCGCGATCGCCGTTCCCGCGATTCTCGTTACGCGCTTGCCCCTCAGCGCGTGGCCCTTCAGCGCGTGGTCCTTCAACTCGCGGCCCTTGCGAGCGAGGACTGCCGCCGCGCTCGTCGGTTATCGGATCGGCAGCCGGCTCGGTGGGAAAGGCTTCAGGAGATCGGTTGTCGTCCCGAGGCTTCTCGCCGTTCCTATCGCCGCTCCGCTCGCTACTCCTCTCGCCTCTCCTCTCGCCTCTGCTCTCGCCTCTGCTCTCGCCACGGACGCGTTCGCCGCGGCCGCGTTCGATTTGGCCGCTGCCGACATGGAGCACCGTGAGCACATCGGCGACGGGGATCATGAGTCGCCGGTTATCTTCGGTTTGGATGAGGAGTTGTTGCGAGAGGATTTCGTGGTTGAGGACGCGGGCGCGGCCGGTGGTCGTGATGATATCCGAACCGATCGGAGGCAGCGTTTTTTGCAGCTCCTCGTAAGTGTCGTACTCGTATCGCAGACAGCATTTAAGCCGTCCGCAGCGGCCGGAGATCTTCGTGGGATCGAGCGTCGCCTTTTGCACTTTGGCCATCTTCATCGACACTGGAGGCATGTCGATCAGATGGGTATTGCAGCAGACCGGCTTGCCGCAGTCGCCGTAATCGGCCAGCAATTTCGCCTCGTCGCGAACGCCGATTTGCCGCATTTCGACGCGGGTCTTCAGCGCCCCTTGCAGCGCCTTGACGAGTGCCCGGAAATCGACTCGATCTTCGGAAAGGTAGTAGACCACGACGCGTTCGCCGCCGAACAGCCGTTCGACATCGACCAATTGCATGGGGAGCGCAAGTTCGGCGATTTGCCGTTCGCAGATGCCGAAATCCTCTTTGCGGGTCAGTTCGAGCCGTTCGGCCTCCGAGTGGTCCTCCGGGAGCATTTCCCGAAGGATTTGGCCGCCGGGGGGATCGGAGAGTTGGGCGACGGCGTGATCGGTCGCTTCGCACAGGACATCGGCAAGCTCCAGTCCGCGCGGGGTGCGGGCCACGACGCGAGCGCCTCGGCGGTGCGAATCCTGCCGCGTGAAAAAGACGCCGACCATGCGGGTCGAACCGTAACGAACCACGTATTTCGCCATGCCACCGCCCCGAATACCGTTGCCTCGATACTACTCGAAATCCGCGGCCGCCGTTTCGGCTGGCATCTCGGCCGCCGTCTCGGCTTCCGCCATTTCCCGGGCGTGGTAGCTGCTGCGCACAAACGGCCCGCTCGCGACCTGGCTGAAGCCCAGCTTGCG
>JBIKVL010000020.1:0-13646 GCA_044356875.1 Pirellulaceae bacterium
CGCGACGATCGCGTCGAATTTCTCCGACTGAAACGCCGTTTGGTTCCGCGACCGCAACCCCTCGACGCCACCCACTCCAAGATGCTCATGCATCGCGCCGCAGCAGCCCTGGCCCGTGGGAACAACAACCCGCACATTGCTCTTCGCCAACACGCGCACCGTGGCGAAGTTCAGTTCGCGGAACACGGCCTCCATCAGACACCCGGTCAACAGCGCGACCGTTGGGCCGGTAGGCTGATACTTTTCCATGCACCACCGCGCGTAGGCGGCGGTGGATCCCCACAGCGGCGGTGTGCCGCGGAATAGAAAGCGATGCGCGGGCACTCCCCATCTTCGCAGCGCGCGGATCGGCGTCGCGAGCCAACCGAACAGCTTCGGCCGCGCCGCCACCGCCGCCGAGAGCCGCAGCCATGCCGCCGGGCGAACGCGTCCCTGTTCGACGTGTTGATGGCGGATCAGTTCCAAAATCTCGCCGTACGGCACATTGGCCGGACAGGCCGGCTCGCACGCCAAACATCCCACGCACTCGGCCGTGTACTTGGCGGTCCACTCGTCGGGCTCCAGCCGTCCCTCGGCCTCTTCGCGCCACAGACGCAACCGTCCGCGCGGCGAATTGTTTTCCTCACCCGAGATTTGGTAGGTCGGACACACCTCGAGGCACAGCCCGCAATGCACGCAGCGGGACAGCAGGTCGCGTTCCCCTGGTTCCATGATCTTCAGCGAAGAATTGGGCGTCATGAGTGGATTCAAGTCCGGGAGAATTCTCGTGTCAGCGTCTCGAGCCATTCGCGTTCCACCGCCGGCGACGCGGCGCGAGGAAGGTGGCGGGATTGCCAGTCGCCGCCCGCCGCACACAGCTCGTCGGCGTACCGCGCGGTCAACTTGGCGACTCGCGCCTGCGGATCGGGAGAGCTGGAAGCGTTTGAGCTCGAAGCGTTTGAGCTCGAAGCGTTTGAGCTAGGAACGGGAGGGCCAGAAGCGGTAGAGCCGGGATCGGTAGAGCCAGCGCCGCGCGCCGCGTCCGGGAGATAGCCATGGACCATGCCGTTGTAGCACAGGGCGACGCACCGCAAGCCCCACTCGACCGCCAGTTCCCGCGCCAGTCCCAACACCCGCCCCGTCGTCGTCTTGAAAGCGATATCGGGACAGCCGTCGAACTGAGCGCTGACTTGCTGCGGCGACGAATATGTTTCCGCCAGCGTTGTTTCCACGGTTAAACGCCGCTCGGCGGCGAGTCGCCCGATGTAGTCGGCGTAAACCGGCCATTCGTTCGCGGGGCAATTCAGCGTGATCCGAGCTGCGCACGATTCGCCTCCCGGCGGCGCCAGCAGATCGATCGCGTCGAACCAATGCAGCCAGCAGGTGGAGAGCAGTCGCGACACGGCAGCCGTCAGATCGTCGAACGAGCCGCTCAGCAGGAATCGCCCCGACTGGCCGCAATCGGGCCGTAGCCGCAGCACGTAGTCGACAGGCTCGCCGAACGCGCCTTGCGAATTCAAGAAGAACCGCAGCAGATCGTAGCCCGTCGTCGACTTCACCACGCGTTCGCCGATCCGCACGACTTGGCCCGACGGCAGCCGCCAGTTCATTCCCAAAATGTTGTCGCAAAACGGGCCGAAGCGGGAAGACGCCGGCGCGTAGCCGCTCGACGCCACTTGTTCGCGGAGCGACGCGGTCCCGTCGAGCAACAAGGGGAAACGCAGGGAATGCGCGGCCCTCAGCGGTTCCAAGTCGGCGGCCGTCGCCGTGGCGGGCAGGCAAATCACGCCATCGATCGCGTCCAGGAACGGCGTGAACAGCGGCGTGGTATCCCGCAGCGGAATCTTTTCGCCATGTGTTGTCGGCTTGCTCACGCCGTTGGTCGCGAAGCTGCGCGAGGCGAACACCTTGAGCGGGTTTAGTTGATGGCGGGGATTGAAGACGCGGGGCACGGCCAGTTGCAACCGAAGCGTGTCGGCGCCGAAGACCAACGGCATGTAGGCCGTTTTGTCGTTGCCGATGCCATGTTCGCCGGACAAAGTGCCGCCCACGGCGACCACGCGTTGCATGAGCCGCTTGCTGATCGCCTCGACCTTTTCCAGGTCGCCCGGTTTGCGCGAATCGAACAGGAAATTGGGATGCAGGTTGCCGTCGCCGGCGTGAAAAACATTGACCGCCGGCAAGCCGGCCGCGTCCGCCTCGTCGTAAACCAGTTGCAGTAGGTCGGCCAATGCGCTCTTGGGAATGACGGCGTCCTGCACCAGGAAATCGGGGCTAATCTGTCCCATCAATCCGCCCGCCACCTTGCGAGCCTTCCAGAGCTTCTTGCGTTGGAGCTCGTCGTCGCTCCACTCGACGCCGCTAGCGCCGGCCGCTCGAAGCAGCCCGGCGACTTCCCCGGCCCGCGTGTCGACCAGCACTGCGGGGCCGTCGATCTCGGTCACGATTAAGAACGAGTCCTTCGGCAGTCCGACAGCCATCGGGCTGTTTTCAACCATCGCCACGCACCGCGGATCCATCAGTTCGATCGCCACGGGAAACGACGCGTGCGACGCGAGCGCCAGGATCGCGCGCTGGGCCGAACGCAGGTCGGGAAACGTGGCGCGATAGGTCCACATCTTCTCGGGACGCGGGACCACTCGGAGCCAAAACCGCGTGAAGGCGGCCAGCGTGCCTTCCGAGCCGACCATCAACCGCTTCCAATCCTCGCGCCACGCGCCGCGGCCACCCGCCGGCCCGCCGAATCGTTGGACCTGTCCGTCCAACAGCACCGCTTCGACCCCCAGCACGTAGTTGCTCGTGACACCGTAGCGGAAACAGTGCGCGCCGCCCGCGTTCATCGCCACATTGCCGCCGAGCGTGCAGACTGGGCCGCTAGACGGATCAGGTGGATACATCAGTCCGAGTGGCGCCAGGGCGGCGTCCAGTTGATTGAGCACGACGCTGCATTCAACTTCGCACCAGTAATCGTGGCGCGCGATCTGTTTGACATTACGCATCGCCGACGTGTGGACGACAATGCCTCCCTGAGCCGCCACCGGCCCGCCGGAGAGCGACGTGCCGGCCCCACGCATCGTCACGGGCACATTGAGAGTCCGCGCGTCCCGCAATAACGCGGCCAACTCGGCGGCGTCGGCGGGTATCACCACCGCGTCGGGGCGAAACGTCTTGTATCCCAGTCCGTCCGCATCGTAGCCCGCCAACTGCGCGGGCGCGGTCAAGATCCGGCCACGACGCACCACCCGACGCAACTGGTCGACAAGTTGCGGAATTGTTTTGCTCATGGGAGTCGCTGCGACGGTTTCGATGAAAACGACCGCCCCATGCTAGCAGAAGTTCCCGCCCCCTGCCGAGGCAGATGTGCCGGCGCGATCAGGCGGTTCGTGGCAGCCGCACGGTCGTGTAGTCGCGTTCGAAGTTGATGAGCTCCCGCACCGCGTAGCTGGACTTCGAAGTATCCGAGAAATAGATCCGCGCGTTGACTTCGCCCAACAGCCCTAGACTGAAGAATTGGACGCTGACGAACAGCGACATCGCGGTCAACAGCAGTAGCGGGTTGCCGGTCATGTCGATGCCGCCTCCGACCTTCATGGCGATCGTCGCGAGGCCGGCAGCCGCCATGAGCGCGAATGTCGCCAGACCGGCCATGCCGAACAGCTTCATCGGGCTCGCGAAATAACGCAGCAGATAGGTGACGGTCATGAGGTCCAGCACCACGCGAAAGGTGCGGGAGATTCCATACTTGGTCTGGCCGAGCCGACGGGGATGATGCCGCGCGACAACCTCGACGCACCGCGCCCCGCGCTGATGAGCCAAGATCGGGATGAAGCGGTGCATCTCGCCGTAGAGCTCCAGTTCTTGGGCGATCTCCCTCCGCATCGCCTTCAAGGTGCATCCCAAATCATGAATGGGAAACCGGGTCACCCGCGAGATCAGCCAATTGGCGATCCGCGACGGTATCTTGCGATTCACCAAGGCGTCCTGGCGGTCCTTACGCCAACCGTGGACCAGGTCGTACCCCTCCGCCAGCTTATCGACCATCATCGGAATGTCGCGGGGATCGTTTTGCTGGTCGCCGTCCATCGTCACGACCACGTCCAGCGACGCGTGTTGGATTCCCGCATGCATCGCGGCCGTCTGACCATAATTCCGCCGAAAAAGCACCAGCTTGACGTGGGAGTCGGCGGCCGCCAATGCTCGAAGCTCGTCGACTGTGCCATCCCGCGAGCCATCGTCGACGAAAATGATTTCGTAGGGCTGGCCGTACTCGGCGAGCACCTTCGAGAGACTCTCCCAGAGCGGCCGCGTATTCGCCGCTTCGTTGAACATCGGGACGACAACCGATACGCCGCGCAGTTCCGCTTCTCGCTGAGCCATCCTTGGTCTCCTGCCAAACCCGTCGTCGCTATCCGTAGCGTGCTAATCGTCGCCAGCCGTTCCGCACAAACTGCGGACCTTAGAGAAGTCCGCGCCGCGCGACAATACGAAAAAACGGCGCAAGCGAAGCGGGCTAGAGGGCAGAATCGCGAAGGCCGGGAAGCGATGGAGTGGACAGCGGTGCTCGTCCGCCGTCGTGGGCCGGCCGAGCGGCCGGCCCAGTTCCCGAGATCACTCGCGTGGGCGAATGGCGCCCGTCAGGCCAGTGAAGTCGCAGCGATCCTCGTCGTGCCACAGGGGCAATCCCAGCTCGACGCGGCTGCGAAGGATTTCGATTTTCTCCGGCGAGCCGGCAGGCGCGTCGGTCGGTTCGAAGTCCGGCCGCTCCACGGGATCAAAATCCTCGTCGTGGCCATACTTCAGAATCGCGTCGAAAACGTTGCGAATGTTGCTCATGACTCCTCTTCTTCTTCTCCCTTCTGTTCTCTTCCGCCACGCGATCGCGAATGACCCGCGAAAACGAAGCGGCCAATAAACAACCTTCTTCGGACAACTTCCCGGGCCAACAATAGGGCACGTGAAGAATTCCGCGCCGCTGGACCCGACGAGAGACTCCCAGCCCCCGTCGACCCCGCGTCCGCGCCCCTTCGAAACTGGCAGCGACAGGCAGGCCAGCAAACGAACGCTCCTCAAAGGTTTGAGGGGGATGTCGCCGCCGTCGCGTCGCCGCAGGTGGGATAGCCAGTCGAACGGAAGCTGTATTATTTGCCGGAGAATCCGGCTGTCAAGTTTTTCGCGGCGTTGACGCTGTCGACGCGAGGGCCGTTCGTCGAAGCGCCGATGGTCTTTTGAGGATTGAAAAGGCCCGATCGATCGAGCCCCACGCGGCGAACGCGGCGACTTGTTGAACGTTCCAGCTTGCTCCGCGGCAGCCGGCGAGCGTCCCGCCGCTCGCCCCACACGAGGCGACGACGAACCAAGCCGCTGCGGTAGCGAACGCTTCGCGATCGGCGATAACGATTGCGTTAGACGGGCCCTACGGTGAGTTTCGAGACGTGGAACACAGGCCACCGCCGAGCCTCCGAGAGCCTCCGAGAGGTAGTCAACTCGAGCTACCATGAGGCGGTCCTTCGCGACCGGTCCGCGTTCGCGTGGGGAACGAACCACGCCATGTAAAGATCGCGTTAAGGCAGTGTTTTGAGCCTTAGATGGCACTTCAGGGAAGAAATTATTTCATTACGCACGAATCTCAACCATCAAACATGGTTGATTCCCAATTCCGCATGGCCCCGCCTCGCCACCTTGAACCGGCGGATTTTGGTGCCGCTCCGACGTGTTTGGCCTGCTTTCATGCTTAGGAATCGCTCTGCCACCACAGCTGTATGCTGCCGCATCCATGTTAGCGATTCGAGGCGTGTTTCCCCTGTTCAGGCGGCTCGCTTTTCGTCCAAGATACGGTCGCGTCCGCGAGTGCCATGGACTCCCACGATCCACGCTGCTCGTCGGCCGTTGGTCGCCGATGAAAACCATCCGAAGCGGAGTTTCGGTGGGAAACTCCAGTCGGATCATCGGTCCGAAAGGCGGCGGCCGTCGGCGAGGAACCGACGCGAAAAAAGTTGAAAAAATTTTCGCCGCTGGACATTTTCCGCGACGGAAAAGCAACATCGGGAAGACTGCACCCATGGCGACTCACTGGCATCAAGCACTGGTTCGGTTGTCGCCGCGTCGTCGCGGCTTTCATCTCATCACCGACGACTTGGTGAGCGGCGTGGCGGAAGCGCTGCGGGAATTGCGTGTGGGACTTTTCCATGCCTTTCTTCAACACACCTCGGCGTCGCTGATCATCAACGAGAACGCCGACCCCGATGTGCCTCGGGATCTGGAGATGGCGCTCGGCCGGATCGCTCCCGAGTCGTTTCCCTATCGGCACACCGCCGAGGGAATGGACGACATGCCAGCGCACGTCAAAGCGGCACTGCTCGGAACGTCGCTCAGCGTGCCGATTCAAGATGGCCAGTTGCTGCTCGGCGTCTGGCAGGGAATCTACCTCTGCGAACACCGTGACCACGGTGGCTCGCGCCGGGTCGTCGTGACGCTGCAAGGCGAAAGACGCTAGCGCGCCGCCAACTGCGTTTACCGCCAACTTCGTTTACCGCCAAGCCGAAGGCGCTGGCTCGTGTGGTGCCCGGAATTGGCACCGCGTCGCCGCGCGGGTTGAAGGCCCAGCCGTCGCCTACGGCTCGGCAATAAACGAGTGCGGCAATAAACGAGTGCGGCGGTAAACGAGGGATCTAGCCACCGCTCCGCTGCAGTGTCACCACGCGGGCTAGGCCGGCGAGATCCTTAACGACGGCGGCCAGCCGCCACCGCGAGTCGGCGGCCGCGAGCGCTTTGACGCTTTCCAGGATCATGGGGCTAATCTCGAAAATCAGATAGCCGCCCGTTCGCGTTCGGCCGGCGGCATCGGCGATCAAGCGCGCGATCACTTCGGCGCCGGTGTGTCCGCCCACGAGCGCTAATCGCGGCTCGTGCTCCTTCACCTCGCGGGCCAAGGTCGCGTATTCGGCTTCGCTTACGTACGGCGGATTGCTGGCGATCACGTCGAACAGCATTCCCGCCGGGAGCGGTTCGAGCAAATCGCCCTCAAGGCATTCCACGCGATCCGCCAAACCTTGATCCGCAATGTTCCGCCGTGCGACGGCCAACGCGGCTGGACTGAGATCGACCGCCGTTACCTTTGCTCGCGGCGCATGCTTCGCTACGCTCACCGCGATCGCGCCGCTGCCCGTTCCGATATCGGCCACCAGGGGCTCGTCGAGTCCCTTGATCCGATCGAGCACTTCGATCACTACGAATTCGGTCTCGGGCCGCGGAATCAACACGTCGGGTGTGACGCGGAAACTGATCGAATAAAACTCGCGGTGCCCAACCAAATACGCCACCGGCGTGCCGAGCGCTCGCTGCCGGACCAGTTCGCGGAATTGCCCACGCAGCTTGTCGTCGGCCATTTCGCCGAACGCCGTGTAGAGCTCAATCCGCTGGCACCCGCGAGCGAAAGCCAGCAGCACTTCAGCGTCGAGCCGCGGCGAGTCCGATCCCTGTTTCTTCAGGTAGTCGGCCGTCCAGGTGAGCAGCCGGCCGATGGTCCAGGCGTCCGCTGTCGCTGTGCCCGCTGTGGTGGCTGCTGTGGTAGCCGAAGTCGAACCGGCACCACCGGCCGCACTGGTTGTTTCCGTCACGCTCATCACTCCCCTCCCTGATCCTGTGATCCGTGGCTGTTCCAACGCGTTTCGGGCACGCTCGTTTCCGCCAGTTCGGACGCCGCCGGTTCGGACGCCGCCGGTCCGGACGCCGCCGATTTGCAAGCCGACCTGAACGCCGCTGATCGGCCGAAAGCCGCCGATCGGCAGTCACGCGTCACTCTTCCAAGTCGCCCATGAGGCCGCGTTGTTGGTTGCGATCGTATTCGACCAAGGCGTCGGTGACCGGTTGCAAGTTGCCAGCGATGATCTGGTCAAGCTTGTAGAGGGTGAGTCCGATGCGGTGGTCGGTCAGGCGGTTTTCGGGAAAGTTGTACGTGCGGATCCGCTGGCTGCGGTCGCCGGAGCCGATGAGCGTTTTGCGTTCCGCGGCCCGCTTGTCGTGCTCTTTCTGCCGGAAATGTTCGTACACCCGGGACTTGAGCACGCGGAGCGCTTTGTCGAAGTTTTTGTGCTGGCTGCGTTCGTCCTGCATTTCGACGACGATTCCCGTCTCGTAGTGCAGCAAGCGGACGGCGGATTGGGTTTTGTTGACGTGCTGGCCACCGGGGCCGCTCGCGCAGTAGAGGTCTTTGCGGTAATCTTCGGGTTTGATGTTGATTTCGACGTCTTCGGGTTCTGGCAGCACGGCGACGGTGGCGGCGGAGGTGTGGATGCGGCCTTTGGCCTCGGTTTCCGGAACCCGCTGGACTCGATGCCCGCCGCTTTCGTATTGCAGTTCGCGATAGACGCCTTCGCCCTCGAACCCGATCACGATTTCCTTGAAACCGCCGATTTCCGTTAGGCTGGATTCGAGGATTTCCGCCTTCCAACCGCGATCTTCCGCGTGCTTTTTGTACATCCGAAACAGATCGCCCGCGAACAACGCCGCCTCGTCGCCGCCGGTTCCCGCGCGGATTTCCATGACACAACGGCGACGATTCGCATCCTCGCCGCCCACGGTCATGTCGAGCAATTCATTCCAGAGCGACTCGCGTTCGGGCCGCAGTTCGTTCAGCGATTCCTGGGCCAACTCGCGGAAGTCGACGTCATCGCCGGTCAGCATCGCGGTGGCTTCGCGAATCTCTTCAATCACTTTCTTGAAGCGGCGAAATTTTCCAGCCAGCTTCGCGAGCGAACCATGTTCACGGGCTACCAAGGCGATTCGAGAGGAATCGCCGAGCACCGAGGGATCGGCAAGCTGCTTTTCAAGTTCTTCGAAGCGGGCGAGTTTCTCTTCCAACTGGTTTCGCATGACGGCACCTGATTTCGGCGATCCGTGCTTCACTTCGCACGACAACCGCCGAACGCCGAGCGAACCGGGAGACAACTACGCAGTCGTAATCCACCGGCCCAGCTAACTCGGCGGGTTCGCCGCCTTCTTCTTCGCGGGCTTCTGCAGGCTGGCGTAGGTGCCGGCCGCGAACTTGTTTTGGAACTTCTCGATCCGTCCAGCCGTGTCGACGAACTTCAGACGGCCCGTATAGAACGGATGGCAGCTGCTGCAAATGTCGACTTTCAGTTCGCGACGCGTGCTCCGCGTCTTGAATGTAGTGCCACAACCGCAGGTCACCACGGTTTCCACATACTGCGGATGAATGCCATCCTTCATAGCCGTAACCCCTGAAATCGCAAACCATTCGGCCAGACACTCAACCCCGCATACGAGGTCCGTCGCCCGCCGCTTTCGTTGTTCGGAAGACCGCCAATAATACCGATCGACCCGGCGGCAAGCAAGTCCGAGAAACAATCCCCGAAATCCTAGGGCCCACGTCGCGGTTTGATTGGTGACGCCGTAGGAACGTCCATTGGCGGGGAAAACTGCCGCACGGGTTTAGTTCCAAAGGTTTTGTCGGGCAAAGTAACCAAGGATTGGCCAGGGACAAGGCGGTGGAGGCGCGTGTGAGACCTTTGGTGGCGGGGTTGTTGGTGCGAGGGCGGATGGGTGGGGGGGATCCGTCGCGAGAACATTCGCGACCTCGAGGATGCGTTGGCTGAACTTGGCGAGTTGCAGTTCCTTTCCAAATGCTTACGGCGGGCCGCGAAGCGTATCGGTGAAGCACGTGTGGAAGAATGTCGCGCGGCGGCGGCCGGCGTCACCAATCAAGCCGCGACGTGGGCCCGAGGATTTCGGACTGGCCGGGTGCGCGGTTTTTGCTGGCGGTTTGGCATTGCGAGCCATGCGGGGAGCGGTATACTACTCGATTCTTTGAATGGGACTGGTCGCATTAGAGAAGGTGGAACATGGCCCGGGCTTGTGAAGTTTGCGGCAAAACCGCGTCGATGGGTAACCAAATCGAGACGCGTGGTAAGGCGAAGTACCTGGGCGGCGTCGGCACCAAGGTGACGGGCATCAGCCGCCGGCAGTTCAAGCCCAACCTGCAAAACATTCGCGCGGCGCTCCCCAACGGATCCACCAAAGTGCTGCTCGTTTGCACCAGCTGCATCCGCAGCGGGTTCGTCCGCAAAGCGGTGAAGCACAAGCCGTTTAAGCTCGATCCGGCCGTGAAGGCCAAGGGCGAAGCGGCCGTCAAGGCGGTTGCCGCTGCCACGGCTGCCGCTGCCGCTCAAAACAAAGGCAAGACCAAGGCGAAGGCCAAGGGCTAATCATGGCCCTGTCGCGGGCGGACGTCGAAAAGGTCTCGCTGCTGGCCCGGTTGCAACTCGGGCCGGCGGAGCTCGACCGGCTCACCGGCGAACTCGGCCGAATCGTCGGTTTCGTCGAGCAACTCGGCGAACTCGACACCCGTGACGTCGCGCCGCTTGCCCACGCGCTCGATGTTGCCAATGTCTTCGCGGACGATGTGGTGCGGCCGAGCCTTCCACGGGACGAGGCACTCGCGAACGCTCCGAAGCGGGACGACGAGTGCTACCGTGTGCCCGCAGTGCTTGGCGAGTGAGGGAGTTGCCTGATGGGTAGCTTTTCGTCGTCGGCCGTGCGACTTCGCGATGATCTTGTGGCGGGTCGCCTCTCATCCGTCGAGGCGACCAAGGCCTGTCTGGAGCGGATCGGACAGGTGGATGGCCGCGTCAAGGCGTTCCTCCAAGTCGATTCGGAGGGCGCGTTGGCGGCGGCCGCCGACATCGATCGACGCCGGTCGCAAGGTTTGCCTGTGGGGCTGCTGGCCGGCGTCCCGATCGCACTCAAAGACATACTCTGCACGCGTGGCCAGCCGACCACCTGCGGCTCGAAGATGCTCGAACGGTTCGTGCCGCCGTATGACGCGACGGTGGTGCGAAAGCTGCGGGAAGCCGACGCGGTGATTCTGGGGAAAGTGAATCTCGACGAGTTCGCCATGGGCGGCTCGACGGAGAATTCCGCCTTTTTTCCCACTCGCAATCCCTGGGACCTCGAACGGGTGCCGGGCGGGTCGAGCGGCGGGTCGGCGGCGTGCGTCGCGGCCGGCATGGCGCCGTGGTCGATCGGCACCGACACGGGCGGTTCGATCCGCCAGCCGGCGGCGCTGTGCGGAATCACTGGCCTGAAACCAACATATGGGCGGGTGAGTCGCTACGGACTGGTGGCGTTCGCGAGCAGCCTGGACCAAGCGGGGCCGATGACCCATTCGGCCGAAGACGCGGCGCTGCTCTTGGAAGCGATCGCCGGCCACGATCCGCTCGACGCCACTTCGGCGGATGTTCCCACGCCAAAATACACGGCGGAACTGGACAAGCCGCTCGAAGGCTTGCGGCTCGGACTTGTCCGCGATCACTACGGCGAGGGATTGTCGAGCGAAGTGGAGGCGGCGGTGCGGGAGGCGGTGCGGATCTTCGAATCGCTCGGAGCCCGCACCGTGGACATTTCGCTGCCGCACAGCAAATACGGGATCGCGACCTATTACGTGATCGCGCCGTGCGAGGCGTCGAGCAATCTGGCGCGGTACGACGGCGTCCATTTCGGCTATCGGACCGACGAGCCGTCCATGCTGGCGGAACTCGAAGCGGAACGTCGCGCCGCATTGGCCGCCAGCGGTAAACCGACTGGGTCTAACTCGACTGGGGCGGAGGCCGCTTTGGCGGCCATCGACTCGCCGCTGGTCCGCCTGTATCGACGCACGCGGGCGGAAGGTTTCGGCCCAGAAGTGAAACGCCGCGTGATGCTCGGCACGTACGCGCTGAGTGCCGGCTACTATGACGCCTACTATCTGAAGGCGCTCAAGGTGCGGCGGCTGATTCGCAACGACTACGACGCGGCGTTCGAGCACGTCGATTTGATCATCGGTCCCACGACGCCGGCGGCCGCCTATCGGTTGGGGGAAAAGTCCAACGATCCGCTGTCGATGTACTTGGAAGACCTGTACACCGTCACCGCGAATTTGGCGGGTGTGCCGGGGATCTCGATTCCCTGCGGCGCGACGGCTTCGGGGCTGCCGATCGGACTGCAGTTGCAAGCGCCGGCGTTCCAGGAGTCGCGTTTGCTGCGGGCCGCCCATCGTTTCCAACGGGTCACCGATTGGCATCTGCGGAGGCCCGACCTGCCATGAGCGATCAGTTGAGCGATCAGTTGAGCGATCAAGCGCGCGATCAGTTGAGCGATGCGGCTGGCGCCCCTGGGGCCAGCGACGCGACAACCGGCGCACCGTACGAGCTCGTGATTGGGCTGGAAGTCCACGTGCAGTTGGCCACGCAGAGCAAGCTGTTTTGCCGCTGCAGCACGCGTTTCGGGGCGGAGCCGAACACTCAAACGTGCCCCGTGTGCATCGGCTTGCCTGGGGCGTTGCCGGTGATGAATCGCGCGGCTTACCAGCTCGGGCTGCGAGCCGCGCTCGCGCTCCACTGCGAGATCCCCGAGTTCACGAAGTGGGATCGCAAGAATTACTACTATCCCGACCTTCCCAAAGGCTACCAGATCAGCCAGTTCGACTTGCCGATGTCGCGGAATGGCTGGCTGGAGATTCGCGATCCCAAAGGCGAGTTCGCGTCCAAGCGTGTCCGTATTACTCGGGCGCACCTGGAAGAGGATGCCGGGAAGAGCATGCATGACGAGGTGGCGGGCCGCGCGGATAGCCGCATCGACCTGAACCGCACCGGCACGCCACTACTCGAAATCGTCAGCGAACCCGACCTGCGTTCGCCCCGCGAGGCGAAGGCGTATCTGACCGAACTGCGGTTGCTGCTGGTTTATCTGGGCGTCTCCGATTGCAACATGCAGGAGGGCAGCCTCCGCGTGGACGCGAATGTCAATCTTCATATCCAGACGCCCGACGGCGTGGTCGCGACGCCGATCGTCGAGGTGAAGAACGTCAACAGTTTTCGAGCGGTCGAACGCGCGTTGGCCTACGAGGCCGAGCGGCAGTTCGAGGCGTGGCAGGAAACGGGGCAACGCAAAGGCGACGTGCCAAAGCAAACCCGCGGCTGGGACGACCAGCGGCAAATCACCTACGGACAGCGGCACAAGGAGGAATCGAGCGACTACCGCTACTTCCCCGATCCCGACTTGGCGCCCGTGACGATCACCGCCGAGCAGATCGAACGGATTCGGGCCGGGCTGGGCGAACTGCCGGCCGAGACGCGGATGCGTCTTGAATCCCAGTACCAGTTGCCGGCGTACGACGCGGACGTGATCGTCAATCAAGAGTCGGCGTTCGTCGCGTATTATTTGGCGGTCGCGGACGGGTGCGGCGACGGCAAGCAGGCCGCCAACTGGCTCACGCAGGAAGTGCTGCGGTTGATGAACGAGCGGAACTGGACGATCGCCGAGTTCCCGGTTCCAGCCAGCGGCTTGGTCGAACTGCTGGCGGCCGTGAAAGCGGGGAAGGCCCCGGCAACGCGCGCGAAGGAGTTGTTCGCGGCGATGGTCGAAGGGGCGCTATCGCTCGACGCGGCGATGGAACGGCTGGGAATCGCCGCTGTCAGCGCGGGCGAGATCGAGTCGCTTTGCCGCCAGTTGCTGGCCGACAACCCGCGGATCGTCGCCGACGTGAAGGCGGGAAAGACGCAAGCGGCGTCGTCGTTGATCGGACAAGCGAAAAAGCGGAATCCAAACGTGAATCCCAACGACGTCCGCGCTACCTGTCTCAAGCTGATCGAACAAATGTAGAATTCCGCCCG
>JBIKVL010000565.1:0-3886 GCA_044356875.1 Pirellulaceae bacterium
AACCCATTGTGTCGCCTTCAAAGGACCCATTTTGCGGCAATTCGTGGAATCTCGCCAATCCCTCCCATTGGCGATGGTGAGGTTGGCTTTCAGCCAACCAATTGGGATGGGGCGGTCACGCGTCCTAAGGCGTTGCCCTAGGCTACGGTGAGTTTGGCCTTCGGCCAAAGAATCGGCAACGATTGACCGCCCGTGAAAACGTGCCGTAGCACTGTTGACGATCGGGCTCCAACCGCCCCGCAAAACCGCGACGCAAACCTCTATCCCGCAAATGTTTACGGAACATTGAACGGCTCGGTGGTAAACGAGGGAGGCGACTTACGCCGCTCCGCTCGTTCCGCTCGGCGTACGCGATTTCGCTTTGGGGCCGAGCCATCGCCTACGGCTCGTCGGTAAACGAGGAAGGCGGTGAACGAGGTCGGCTTTAAACGAACGCCTCGCGAACTAGTTCCACCAGAAAGTCGCATTCGAGCGGCTGGCTAGTGAACGCTCGCCAACCGACTTGATCGCGTTGTCAACCTTCACGCGATCCGCGGCACCGAACGAGTCGATTTGAACGCCTCCGGACGCGGTCACGATATATTCCCGATCACGCTTGATGAAACTGCACTGCGTGTCGACCGCTTTGGGGACAGGCCACTTCATCGCAGCCAGTTGGAAATCGGCGTCCGCAATCCGCGGCAGGCTGCAACCGGCTTTGTCGATTAAGCCTTCTTTCTGCATGAGCGCGGCGACGACGCACATGTCCATCACGTTTCGCAAATCGCCGAACACGGCGTTTTTCGCCGACAGTTGCTCATACCGTTCCGTCATCATGTCGGCCCACTTCCTGGCCACCGGGTTTTCTTTGCCGGTTTGCGTGTAAGTTCCGTCCTGATTGATGACTTCGTCCTCCGTCATCGCCTTCACGCCAGGGCCACGGAGTTCCCACACCAAACCGTCCTCGCTGCGTAGCAGCGGTTCGTAATTGCACGCCAGCCACCACCGCGGCATCAGATTGGTGATCCGGACGTTTTGAGCCTTGACGAGATCGAGGAATCCGACCAACCCCTTCACCGGGGACGGGTCGAGATTCATCGCGATCCGCTTCATGTGGTAGTCGGCGGCGACGAGGACCCGGGCGAAGTGACTGTCACCGGGAACGCCGGTCAGCGTGATGGTCTGGGGGCCGAGCGCTTGTTGCATGCCGGTGAGCGTGTTCGGGCTCATCTGGCGTTGGGTCGACAGGAACTTCCGCAGGTTTTGTTGGCCTTGCGGCGTAGGGTCGATCGAGCAACTGATGCCGCCCCGCCGAGCGGCGTTGACGGTTCGGAAGGCCATCGCCAGGTCTTCCAGTTGCAGCACGGGTTGTCCGGTCGTGACGCCGATCACGTTGCCGCCATCGTCCACCTTCCAGCCTTCCGCCGGTCCAACGAGCAGGATGTCGTTTTCTTCCGGGGACAACACGACGTACTGGATGCGTTGCAGTCCGGCCAGATACTTCACCTCGTCTGGCAGTTGATTGAAGTTCTCCGCGTTGGCGCCGGCGATCGCCGCCTCCAAACCTTTCAGCGAGACCTTGCGGAGTTCGACTGGCGCATTGAGTTGAGCGGCCGCCGGCTTGAGGTCGCGCAGCATGATGCGGCGAAAAGCCTGTTTCGCGTCGACCGTCACGCTACGCAAAACACCTTCCGTGTCGATCGAGACACCGCCAACCGCTCCACCGCGAAAGTTTCCGTGCCCGGCGAGCGCCGTGTAGAGCGACCCGCCTACGGCGAGCACCGCGCAGGCCACACAGGCCAAGACTTGGGACAATCGGGCCACGCGCACAGAATTGCGGTCAACTAACCGCGATGCGTGACGGCGAAGGCGAGGGCGATCGCGGTGGGACATCGGCGCACTCCAAGCGGGGAGACGGTCGGGAAAAGTTGGCAAGCGGCGAACACATCGCATCAATGCGGTTCACCGGTAGCGGCCCACACGAGGCTGCGTGCGGTGAACGGTGCTGCGATACCTTTAGGACTAACTTGTAGGATAGCCCCGATTTACCGCAAGTGCAAGAAAGTTGGCGATCGTGGCGTCAAGGTTGCCATCGAATAAGATGCCACGAGCCGCACGGCTGTCTTCTGTGCCGGCATTCTGGGCGAACTTTAAGAGGACCGAACAATGAGACGCCGGGAATTCCTGCGGGTGGGGTTTGAACGGAGCGCATGGGCTGGAGTGGGGGCGGCAGTGGCCGGGAGGTTGGCGGGAAATCGTGTGGCGAACGCGCGGTGGGCCGGCAACGACTTGAAACGGGCCGTTTGGCGGCCGGAGCGGCTCGACGAGGCGGCGACAATCCTGAAGCGGGCGTCCGCGGATGGATTGGTGGCGGCGGCCGGCTTGCATGTCCAGTTGGCTGACGATTCGTTCACGCGGTCGTTCGGGGCCGCACGGGACGCCGACGCGATGTTTCTCCTCGGGTCAATCTCTAAGCCGATCGCCATGGTCGCGTTGCTGCGGCTGTACGACCAAGGAAAGTTCGATTTGGACGACCGGGCCTCGAAGTTTCTGCCGCGATTCTCGGGCGGGAAAAGAGACTCGGTGACGATTCGGCATCTGCTCAGCCATGTTTCCGGATTGCCCGATCAGCTGCCCGAAAACGACGCCTTGCGACGGTCGCACGCGCCACTCGAAGCGTTCGTCGAGCGAGCGGAACGGATCGACCCCGCGTTCGAGCCCGGATCGAAGTATTCGTATTCGAGCATGGGGATCCTGTTGGCGGCGCGGATCGCCGAGCGGATCAGCGGTATCGAGATTCGGCGGTTGATCGAAGACACGGTGTTCGCGCCGCTGGAAATGAGGCACTCGGCCCAGGGCCTGGGGCGGTTCGCCATGGAATCGATGGTGGCCAGCCAAACGGAGCGGGCCGCGCCCGAATCGGGCGGCGGGGATCCGGCGGCGAAAGGTTGGGATTGGAACAGTTCCTACTGGAGGAAACTGGGGGCGCCTTGGGGCGGAACTCACGCCTCCGCGCCGGACGTCGCGCGGCTCTTGTCGGCCATGCTGTCGCCTCCACCCGATTTCCTGAAGCCGGAGACGGCTCGGCTAATGACCCGGAACCACAACGCCAGCGGTCTGACGCCGCGCGGACTTGGCTGGGCGGTGCATCCTGGAGCCGGTACAGGAAGTTGTTCGACACAAACCTTCGGACATACGGGGTCGACCGGAACGCTTTGCTGGGCGGATCGGACCAGCGGAGCGATTTGCGTCGTGCTGACTTCGCTGCCGGCCCGAGCGTCCACGCCGCACCCGCGGGACGAGGTGAGCACGCGAGTGGCGGACGCGTTTTATGGTTAACGGATGACCGGACTGGGCGGAGGACGCCGAGTGCCGGGCGATGGTCTTCCCAAATCTCAAAGCGGGCGGTGGAAAACAGAGGGGCTCAAGCACTTAACGCGACGCGTGCTGGCTTTTAAGATAGCCCCGTGGCCCAATCGCTGCAGGAAAAGCGGACCGCCGGTCGCGGACACTTATGCGGCGTTTCCGCTCAACTCGTGGGGCGCGGAGCGGGAATGCGGAACGGGAATGCGGAACGGGAATGCGGAATGGGGATGCAAGCGTATTTGGTCATTCGCGAGGGAACAAAGTGGTCGGACGTGTTTCGATTGACACCCGGCCGCACAGTGACGATTGGCCGCACGGCGACCAATCAGATCGCGATCAAGGACGATCGTTGCAGCCGTCACCATGCGGAGATTTTCCATACTCAGGGCGGCTGGGTCCTGCGCGACTTGGGGAGCCGCAACGGCACGCTGCTCGACGGCGTTCGAGTGTCGGGCGATGTCAAGCTCGCCGAGGGCCAAGTCATCACCATCGCCCATGTTCAGATGGCCTATGTGCATGACTTGTCCGCCGCGTTTCGCGA
>JBIKVL010000566.1:0-3870 GCA_044356875.1 Pirellulaceae bacterium
GCGCGGGACGAGGGAAGTCTCACAATAAAGCTCCAAAGAAAAGAAACTGGGGAAGAGAGAGATAGGTAGGTCGAGCGGCCGCTCATTTCACTTCGAAGTCAAAAGAGTTCTCGCCCTCTTTCACTTCCGCGGTCCAGCCGCTGGTGTCGCCACTCAAATACTTGGGCGGGATAGCGCCTTTCGCATTCGCCTTGGCGGGCATCATCGCGGCTGGATCGGCCGTGGATGCGCTCGGGTCGCCGGCGGCGGCCGATAGCGAAACCTGGTACTGTCCCGTTGGAATCGCCGGACCAAACTCGCCGGCCAACTGATAGCTGCCGTCGGCTTGCAAGGCGCCCATCGCGCTTTTGCCCTGGGCGCCCGAGTTGAAATAGATCGTGCCTGTTACAGGTTGTCCGCCATGGGTGACTTTCCCCTTTACCGTGCCACTCGGCCCCGCAGAAGAGCCACCTCCACAGCCAGTGATGAGCAACGCAAAAAGTGCCAATGTGCAGCCAATGCGACCATTCATGCGCGTACGAAACCCCAGTTTTGACGAAAACGGAAGATCGAGGAAGCAGGTTGTTCAGGACACCGGGGCGAAAGCGCAGGGATGAGAAACGCGTCGCACGGGCCGATGGCGCTGGCAGATCGCTAGCACCTTGTAATAGCCCGGAGTGTAGCACAACCCCGCGCGTGCCTCCAAGCGAATTGTCGACAAAATCAGGTCAAGGCGGTGAATTCTTCCCCAGCATTCGCCTCAATACGCAAAAACCAGCCATTGCCAAGGGCATCGATCACCCCATGCGGGTGTGCAAAGCTACTTCCCATCGTCATTCGAATTCATCGAAAGCGACGAGTGCCCTTATCTTGGAAGGACGCAGAAGAACACGTGAGCGGAGCGGATCAGAACCCCACGACTTGAATCTCCGCCAAGCCCGAGTGGCTCTCTACGGTCCAGTAGGACATCGCTTGGATACGCACATACCGGCCGATGGCGGCGGGAACGGGAATCAGCGTGCCGTAATCGGGCGGGTCGGCGACGCCGGGGGCTGGGAGAAGGAAGCCACTCGCGGTGGGGTTCAGTTCCGCCGGTGAATTGCTGACATAGATCTCCAGCTCTTTCCAGCCGCGTTGGGCGCCGCTCGGTTCGTTCCAGTTCCAGACGCGTACGCCGGTCACTAGGCGTTCTTCACCGAGATCCAGCAGGATCGAGCCGCGTTGGCCGGCTGGGAACCGCCACATCGTTTTGAGGTCGACGCTATTCCACACGCCGTCGAGCGCGGCGGTCGCGGGACCGTCGGCGGATTCCGCCTCGGCGCGCACGACCTTCACGCCAGTCAACGGGCCGCCGGCGTCGCGTCCGAGGACGGCCGCCAGCCGTCGCGCTTCGCGGGCCAGTTCCGGCGGCACGCTTTCGGCGCCCGTAGGCGGCTTGATCCACGCTTGCAGTCGTTCCGGCAAGTCCCGCAGCCGTTCGATCGCGGTGGGAGGAACGTCGCCATCGAGACCGCGTTCCGCCCACAGGTCGCGTTGGCCATGCAGCGCGACGGCGCGTGTCAAGGCGCGCAGGGCCGCGAGCCGCGTTGGACCGGCGACAGCGAGCAGCGGTTCGAGCGTCGTGAACGCTTCGGCTGGCGGTTCGGCGGCGGTGGCGAGGGCTTCGAGCGCGGCGAGCCGTTGACCTTCGTCCATCGACTTCGCGGCGAGGTCCAGGAGCGCCGGGCCAGCCGAGGGGCCAGCGAGTTGCGGCAGGTCCCGCGTGATGATGGGCCACAAGGCTTTTCGTTGTTCGTCGCGGAGGACATCGAGCAACGCGGGGACGACGATTTCGGAGCGGCCGATCTGACGGAGGGTCTCCAAGTAATTGACGGCCACATCGGGCTTGTCCGTCGTCCGCAGCGATTCGAGGATCATGCCGGTGGCGGTGTCGGGGTCCTGCAGCAACTGGGTCTGGGCGGTTTGGACTTCGCGGGATTCCGTCGAGGCGAGCATCGTGAGCCACGATTTGAGTTGTCGACGGGCCTTGCGGATTCGTTCGATCTCCTCGGTGAGTTGTTGGGCTGTGTCCCGTTGCTCGTCGCTGGGAGCGCGTGTCACGACATCGCGGATCGCGGTTTGGGCATCGTCGAGCCGCCCCGAGTCGACCCACTGGCGGGCTTGAGCGAGCTTGGCGCTCCGGGCCGCGTCGGCCGCTTTAGCGCGGCCCGTTTCAAGTTGTTGCCCTAGATCCGCGATGAGGGCGATTTCCTCGGTGGTGAGTGGCGGTTCCGCATCCGCCGCAGGGGTCTTGCTGTTGGCGGCGGCCGGGGGAAGTGAGGAAGGCGACGAGCGTTGCAGCGTTTCGAGCGTCTTCTCCAAGGCGTCCCAATCACCGCTCGCGGCTGCCGTTTGAGCGGCGGTGATTTGGTCACGTCGGGCGCGGACGGCGGCTTCGCGCGCGGCCGCGCGGGCGGCTTCCGCCTCCGCCTCTCGTTTTGCTTCCACCGCCGCTTCCGTGGCCTTGGAACCGCTCAGACCACCAGCCCCTGCGGAAGCTTGTCCATCAGTCCCTGTTGCATTGTCCGCCTGGGGCGCGGACGGCTGACAGCCGCCGGTCGAGATGGCGATCAATCCCGTGGCCGTCCAGGCGATGGCGCGGCGTGTCCGGAAGTTGCGGCGATAAAACCTGGGGAAGCTCACTGTGGGCGCCTTATCAATGCGGGGAATTTGATGCGTCGCGAAGGGAACGATTATCGGTTGTGACCTGGGGCGTTGGCAACCTCGTCCTCGCTCAAGCTCGCGGCGCGGATTTGCGGGATCGCCTCAGCTCCTTGGCGATCGAACGAATGCTCTGCTTATCCACAAGGCTTTTCCTGCGGATCAGTTCGAAATCTCTCACCGTCAACATCCTCTGTACCCACCCTTCGCTTCGGAATAATCCATCCAAAGCGAAAGGGTAGGTCACGTTGCGGTGGTCCCCTTTTCGATGTCGATGGGCGAAAGCGGCGCCGGGCGCCTCGCGGTGGCTCCCAATTCGATGATCGTTGCCACACGGCCAGCATTCGTTGCCCGGTTTGGTCGATGAAGCTAATGGCGAGCGAGCCGATGTCGTTGACTCAGCAGCCTCTCCGGCGTGGGAGATGGATCGGCCGTTCCGCTACATAAGTGGTTACAGGAAATAAGGTTGCCAATCTCGCGTTCCAAGCTGCCGAGGTCAGAAACCGCCTGCGAATCGCCCGCTGGCCCAAATCGCCACCAAAAAAAGACAGTCTATTGCTGATTCGTTCTTGGCCCGAGGCCGCCCAGCAAGGCCAGAATCCTCGCGGATTTCAGCCGTGGGCCATGGCGATTGAGGGGCAAACGGCGGCGTTCAACCTGCCACCGACGCGTCTTCGACCTCCAACCGACACGCCGAAGACGTGAGAACGGGCTCCGACAGGCCAAACGTCAGCCCAAATTAGCATGCGATCCCTCTGTAGAAGGGATGTCGCGAGCTGTTTCGCGCGTCCGAAGTCAGAACGCGCGCAGCAATCCCCAGAGCTGTTCGCCGACAGCTTTTTTGGAGAGCATTCGAGGCTTTGAAGTCGCGAACGGTGGGCCTCGTCCCGGATGGTCAGGGCGCGGGACCATTGGCCCGGTCGACCGCGCGGCTACCCTGGCGGTGGACCCGAATCCGCCACGAACCGCCGACAGTCGCGGCGCATCGCGGAAGCGGTACGCTCCAACCAGCGGAATCGACGCGAGATCGTTCGCACCGCCTCTTTCCAGTTCGCCGCGTTCAGGCCGTAGCGGAGCCAAGCCGCCGGCAACTGCTTGGGCAACCTCAATGCGGGCGTTTCCAACTCGGGGTCATCGCTCGCCAGACCCACGAGATTGCTCGCCAGCCAATCCAGGTAAACGTCGAGCGGT
>JBIKVL010000567.1:0-3862 GCA_044356875.1 Pirellulaceae bacterium
CCGCAGGAGGTGGGAGACATAGGTCTTCCCGTTCACCACACGAGTGACGGTCGCGATATGGACTCTTGGCCTTTGTGAGTTGCTCATATGGGGAGTTGTACGCGCAAACGATCGCTAGCGCCACCCCTACAGAGGTAGTGCATTCTGTCTTCTGTGTTTTTTGGCCATCCCTTTTCTCAAGTACGAAAATCAGTGAAAATAGTATACGTATGTATACACAGTGAAAATGCACGGGCAGTTTTTAGGCGGTTTTCGGCTTGGATTCCTGCGAAAACCCGCCCCAAAGGCCCCAAAAAGTTCGGTCGAAAGCGAACTCCCGTCTTTCCGGTTCTTTCAGGGACGCCTCGGACCCCGTGACGCCGGCTGGAGGAAGCACGCACCACTTAGTAGTGCGAACTACACGAAACCATGCGAAACCATGCGACGATCGGTGCGTAGTCCCGGAAGGTGCGTATGGTGACACAATGCGGAACTTGTGGGTTGAAAGTCGTCGTTGGCTCTCACGGAGACACAGAGTCACGGAGAGGAATTCATCGCCTGGAGCGACCTAACCGCGTCACGAGATCTTTCCAAGAGACGATCGTCGAAGCATGGAATCCTCCCTTGAACACTTATCTTGCTACACTACTGGGAGACGAAAGAAGACCCAGCCTCGCACAAGTGTGAATCTCCAACTCTGCAACTCCGGGCCTCTGCGTCTGCGTGAGATCATTTCACGGATATTGAACGACCAAGTTCACGGCGCGTTTGGGTTTGACGTCGACTTGGAAATCGGTGCCGCCGCCCGCGCCGATGGAACGTATGTTCCGCGCTCCACTACGTGAACCGGACCTGCGTCGACGCCACGTTCGATGTCCAGCCAAGCAACCTGATCCGCTTGTTCGAACTGAGCAGCGGTGCTGTGGGCAGGATGACGTCCCGGGTTCCAGCCACCACCGTGGCGAACGAAAGGCTGGCGTAGGTCCAGCTATAAGTCGGGCGGTAGTCCCGGAAGCTCAGCGTGTCCGAGTACAACGCGAAATCGGTGACCGTGTCCGTTAGCGCGTCATCGTAGGCGAAGTACAGGATATCCCGTCCGTCGCCACCGCTCAGCGTGTCCGCTCCGAAGCCGCCAAACAAATAATCGACGCCGCTGCCGCCATCCAGGGAATCATCGCCAGCGTAGCCGCGGAGAATGTCGACGCCGCCAAGTCCGATCAGGGTGTCTTTCCCGTCGCCGCCGCGCAGTTCGTCGGCCCCGCCGGTGCCGGTGATCCGATCATCGCCCGCGCGGCCATCGACGTAAACCACGCCGCTGAAGGTCATCGCCGAAAAGTCCAAGATGTTGTTGCCGCTGGTGCCGAAAATCGCATAGCCGCCACCGTTCCAAACCTCGATGCTCGCCGCCGCCGCGTTGAAGTTGTTGATCGCGACCGGACCGCCACCCACGGTCGCGATCGTATCGGTATTGGGACCGCCGAGCATGACATCGTTGACCGCCTCCGTGCTAGCGACCTGGATGGTGTTGAAGCCGTCGCCGCCTAATACCGTGTCGTCGCCAAGGCCGCCATTCAGCACGTCGTCGTGCATCCCGCCGGACAAATAGTCGGCCCCCTCGCCACCTTGCAGGATGTCGAATCCGATATCGCCGAACAGCGAGTCGTTCCCCGTATTCCCAACAACCAAATCGTTGTCCGCGCCGCCATCGGCCATGTCGTTGTCCGCGCCGCCATCCAGCTGATCGTCGCCCGCCTCGCCAAACAAAGAATCGTTCCCCGTGGCGCCGAGCAACCGGTCATTGTTGACGCCGCCATAAAGCTTGTCGCCACCCGATCCGCCCACCAGCAAATCGTCGCCATCTTGGCCGAATAGCGTATCGGCGCCAGCGCCGCCGAAGACGCAATCGTTGCCCGCCAGGCCGCGAATCGTGTCATCGCCCCGTTGGCCGAAAATCAGATCGGTGAGCGACGTGCCGTCGATCGTGTCCGAAACGTCCGGATCATCGCTGCCCGTGAGAATCTGCGCGGCGGCTCGAATGTTCGAGAAACAGGTCGTGATATCCAGTATCAGGCCATCGTCGTAGACCGCGACCCGCGCCGCTTCGAAATTGGTAGCCGTAATCTCCAAGTCGTATACGTCGCCTGGATCGTCGACTTGCAACATGAGTGACTGTCCGGATGGACTTGCAAGATAGGAATTCAGGGTCGTGATGTCGGAGTCGGTGAGGAGATCAAATTGAAATGGAACCAGTACGATATAAACAGTGTCGCCCGAATTATGGCCTTGTCCGTCATAGGTCGTGGCGCCGGAGTTGTCATAGGCGGTGGTCACGACATCATCATTCGAACTGCCCGAAATCGTGCGTGTCGAAAAGTTGATCACGCGCGTGAAACCGAATTGCAACGTGTTCGAACCGCCATTTCCTTGCAAGTCTTGGTTATTTCCGTTGTACAAATCAATACTGTTTGCGAAACTGTCGAACGTAAGATTGAACGCGTTCAGCGTCACTGTTACGGCGCCAATGTTGACCAACGAGTCGTCGTCGGTGGCGTCGCCCGACATTCCTGTGCCGCCGATCATCGTGTCGAATTCGGCTTCGTCGCTTTCAATGTTGATCCGATCGCTGCCAGCGCCGCCATTGACGCTGTCGGTCCCCGCCTTGGCGTTGAGCGTGTCGTCGCCCGCATTGCCGAGGATGGTGTTTTCGTCGATGTCTCCGGTTAGGGAATCATCGCCGCTGCCACCCGTCAAGTTCTCGATCGTGCTGTCGTTGGCGGCTTCCATTGTGATACCGCCCATGATGCTTTCGGCTGTGAGATTTGACGTCCCGTTCAACAGATTCACCGTCAGGGCCGACGTGCGATTCATGTAACTCAGCAGGTCCACGCCATCGCCGCCGTCGATCGAACCGTCCAGCGAGCCACTGGTTTCCATCAGGAACGAGTCCGCCGCCTCGAGCGCCTTGAGGTTTTCAATCGTCTCGAACCGGATCGCGGGATTCGTGATGTTGGTACCGGAAGTGACGTGATTGAGCGTCCCCGCATTGAGGCCGTCCACCACGAACGCGTTGACGCCGACTTGCCCTGTCAGCGTGTCGGTGCCGTCACCGCCTTTGAGCGTGACGATCTGCCCGGAAACGATTGAGCTGGGCAGATTGGTCATCGTGATCTGGTCGTTGCCGAGACCGCCGTCCACGGTCAGCGACGCGAAGCCGCCGCTGTCGCTGGTGTTGAGCGTCACGGTGTCGGCGCCATCGCCAGCGGAAACCTGCATCGAACCGCCTGTCGCCGTGTAGGTGCCCGTCAGTGTCACCGTGTCGTTGCCCGCGCCGGCCGTCACCGTAATCAGTGGACCGCCTACTCCCCCCGTCACCGACACGGCGCCCGCGAGCGTCATCGTGGTGCCGCCGGTGCTGTTGAAATCGCCCACAAAGGCCGCGCTACCTACGGCCGTGACGGTCGCACTCGCGTTCAACGTCAGGTTGTCGCCCGCGTTCAGCAGCACGGCCCCACCCGCCGTGATGGCCACCGTCCCCATGCCGGCTGTGTCAGTGCCGTTCACCGTCAGACTATCGCCGGAACCGGCCGAGTCCTTGGCCGTTAGGGTGATGTCGCCTGCGGCGATAACATCGTCCGCGATCGTCAGCGGACCGTCGTTGACGACCGTGATGGAGGTACCCATCGTGTTCCGAATTCCGCTCAACGTGCCGACGGTACCGATCGTGAGCTCGCCGGCGCCGCTGTTGGCGATCGAGATGGCATTGCTGCCGCTGTTAATCGCCGCCAGCACGCCGAGCACGCCGATCGAAGTTTCGAGCGAATTGCCGCTGCCAATCCCCGAGGTAGCGGTCAGGGCCGCCATTCCCGCCGTGATGTTTACGGTA
>JBIKVL010000568.1:0-3858 GCA_044356875.1 Pirellulaceae bacterium
TCAGCAATTCGTCGCCCGCATCGAGGAACAAGCCGACCGTCTCCACCAGTTGATCATTGATCTGCTGCATCTGGCCCGCGTCGAGTCCGGCCAACAGGCGTTCGACATCGCCGAAGTTTGCTTGCGTTCGATTGTCGACGCGAGCGTCGCGGCCCACGCGGCGTCGGCGGCCAGCCGCCAAATCACGATCGCCAGCGAACCGCCCGCGATTCCGATCGAGGTGCTGGCGGACGAGGAAGGCGTGCGTACGATTGTGAACAACTTGGTCGACAACGCCATCAAGTACACGCCGGGAGGCGGAAAGGTAACGGTCCGATGGCGTCAAGAGGGCGGACACGCGATCCTGGAAGTCCAGGACACGGGAATCGGCATCGCTCGGCAACACCAAGCGCGGGTGTTCGAGCGTTTCTATCGCGTGGACAAGGCCCGTTCGCGGGAAATGGGCGGCACAGGGCTCGGGCTGGCGATCGTCAAGCATTTGGTGCAGGCGTTTGGCGGCAGCGTGGGGATCGAAAGTCAACCTCGAGTGGGCAGCACTTTTCGCGTCACCCTGCCGCTCGCTAGCCCGCTCGCGGCGACCGGCGACAACTTCACGGATCCTTAACTATTTTTTCACGGGCCGGGCGTAAAACGCGGCCGAGGTGTTGGTTGATGAAGCACTTGCAACGGGATATGGAACAACTGCATCGCCACGTGTTGGCGCTCTCCGCCATGACCGAGGAGATGATCGACAAGTCCACGCAAGCGCTCGGCGAGCGTCGCGAGGACTTGGCGGCCGAAGTCATCGCCGCCGACTCGGCGGTCGACCAAGCGGAAGTGCAGATCGAAGAGGAGTGCCTGAAGATTCTCGCGTTGCACCAGCCGGTCGCGGCCGATCTGCGACGGATCGCTTGCGTGCTGAAGGTCAACAACGACCTCGAGCGGATAGCCGACCTGGCGGTCAGCATCGCCCAGCGGGCCCTGGCGATCTGCCACGATCCCGACTTCCCTATCCCTGACCAGCTCGCGCGGATGGTCGCGTTGGCGACCCAGATGGTTCGCGGCGCGATGGACGCCTTCGTCAACTCGGACGCCCAAGCGGCCCGCCGCCTGCTCCGGCTCGACGACGACGTCGACCAACACAACCGGGACATCATCGACGAATTGCAAACGCTGATGCAGCAGGAATCGCGGTTGGTTCCCGCCGCGCTCCACTGTTTCTCCGCGACCCGTCATGTCGAACGGATCGCGGACCATGCGACCAATATCGCCGAAGACGTGATTTACCTCGTGGAGGGCGAAATCGTCCGACACACGCGCTCAGCGCCGCTCGACCGCAAGTAACGCGGTCGGCGGGCCGCCGCCGCTGCCACCGCCGCTATCCGGCCTTCGACCCGCCGGCCACGGCCCAAAGATTCTGGATTCCCATGCCACGTGTCAAAGTTCTGATCATCGAAGACGACCGGCCCATCGCCGAAGTGTTGACCTACAACTTGAAGAACGCCGGCTATGAGGTGTTCGTCGCCACCGACGGCCAAGACGGTCTCAACCAAGCCCAACTCAAGTCGCCCGACGTCGTGGTGCTCGACCTCATGCTGCCCGTAATCGACGGCCAAGAAGTCTGCAAACGGCTCCGCGCCGACCCGGCCACCCGCGACACGCTGATCATGATGCTGACCGCGAAAGCCGAGGAAACCGATCAACTGATCGGGTTCTCGCTCGGCGCCGACGACTATGTCACCAAGCCGTTCAGCGTGAAGGTGGTGCTGGAACGCATCAAGGCCCTGCGGCGCCGACGCGCGTTCGATCCCCAGTCCGAGGACACCGTGGCCTGCCACGGCGTGATCGTCGACCGCCTTCGACATCGCGTGATGATTGACAACCAGCCGATTCCGCTGACGGTAAGCGAATTCCGCCTGCTCGATACGCTGATCCGCCAACCCGGCCGCGTCTTCCAACGCTCGGAATTGATCGACGCCGCGTTGGGCGACGACATCATGGTGCTGGAACGCACCATCGACGTGCATATCCGTTCCCTGCGCCGCAAGATGCAGGATCACGCGGACTTGATCGAGACGGTCCGGGGCGTCGGCTATCGATTCCGAGACCCCAGCGCGGGCAATTCGTAGTCCGCGTCATGTTTTCCGATTTTTCGGACGATATCAGCGTTACGGATCACGCTGGCTTTGCCGGAGACGGAAGATGGATCGACGCGCCGCTTGCACCCTCGCTTGCCTCATGTTCGCCCCCCTCCTCTTGGCGGGCTGCCACAGCGTGAACTCCTCCGGTGTTCCCTGGTATCGCGGGATTCCCGCCAGTTTCCTATCTCGAAACAGCCTGGAGGCGGAAATCTGGCGCCAGCAACGCACCGGCGTCGTCGAAGGCTGGCCCACGCCGCCGCGTCCGGTAGTGCGGGAACCAATCCCTCTCGCGGGGGAAAACCCGTCACCCACAGACAACGAAATCAACCCTCCAAACGCCGATTCACCCCGCTCCCCTACCGAAGCCAAACGGCCTCCGGCCGCGACTTTGCCCCCGCCTGTCGAGTAGCCAAACACCCACACAGATCCCACCCATTCGGGCATGTTAGAGCAGCCCGATTGGAACACCGTTGACCAGACGGCGGGAACCGAACAGGTCGTTCGCGGATCGGTCGCCCCGGCGGCAAAACTCGGAACGTTGCGGAGAGCGTTACCGAGGAGGCAGGGGTGGAACCGCGGGAAGATCAGCGTCATCGGCGTTTTTTGCCGTTATTCACCGCCCACGAGGCGTCGGTGCATGGATTTGTGCGTTCCCTGGTCCCGCGTCGCGAGGACGCGGCCGAGGTGATGCAGCGGGTGTCGATTATCCTCTGGGAAAAATTCGGCGAATTCGACGAACAGCGGGACTTTCGCAAGTGGGCCTGCGGCGTGGCACGGTTCGAAGTCCTCGCCTACTGGCGGGATCGAGCCCGCGATCGGCACGTCTTCGACGAGTCCCTACTCTGTACTCTGGCGGACGAAGCGGTCGAGGATTCGCGGGGCGAGTCCCGCCGCGCCGCGCTGGAAACATGTCTGGAAAAACTGCCCGTTTGGCAACGGGAAGTGGTGCTGGCCGCCTACGCGCCCGGGGCCCGCATCCATCGGCTCGCCGCGGAGCGCGGTCAAACGCCGATGTCGCTCTATAAACTGTTGCATCGGATCCGCTTGGTGCTGCTCGAATGCATAGGCCGGACTTTGGAGCCGGAGGGATCCCCATGAGCGATCGCGAACCACTGCTCGCCCTGATTCAAAAATACGCCGACGACGTCGCCACCGCCGACGAAATCGCTCGACTGCACTCGCTGCTGCGCGTCGACGTGCGGGCGCGGCGCCTGTTTCGCGAATATCTGGAGCTGGATGCCGCGCTCGAGCGGATGGCCGCCTTCGATGGCCGGCCCGCCCACCGCGCGAGCCGCTGGCCCCTGTGGCAACGCATCGTCGCGGGCACGACCGTCGCGATGGTCATCGCTGGCCTAGCGGCGTTATCGGCCGGTTGGCTAGAAAGCCATTCGGAAACGCCTATCGCGGAAAACCCGCGGGTGAGTCCCTCCCCGCAAGGTCCGCTCGACTCGGCCTTCAACGCCGCTTCGCGAGCGGCGACACGTTGGACAGTGGCGCCATGGACGGTGGCCACCGTGGCCGTGGTCACGCGGGATCTCGGCGCGCAGTGGGGCCCTGGAGCGGGACCGGCGGACGATTCGCTGGTTCCGGGCACTTATGACCTGCGCGAGGGGACCGTGGAAGTAAAATTCCGATCCGGGGCCAAAGCCGTCCTGGTAGGGCCAGCGCAACTGGATGTCTACGACGCCAGCCACGTATCGCTCAACACAGGGCGGGCGCGAGTAACGGTTCCCGAGGG
>JBIKVL010000569.1:0-3855 GCA_044356875.1 Pirellulaceae bacterium
GTCGGTCCCCGTTTCGCCCGCTGCGACGGCGGCCTCGCCGACGAATCCGCTCGCGAACGCCTACCCGTTGCCCGGCGTGGTTCCGGGTGTTGTGCCAAGCTTGTTGCCGGGTGCGGTTCCAGGAGTTGTTCCGGGGACTTTCCCATCCGCGGTTCCAGGCACCCTGCCCGGGACGATCCCCGGCGCACTGCCGGCCGCGACGACGGCGCCTGCGCCGACCTTTGCGAGCTCGCCCATGTTTGGGGCCGCGCCAACCTTCGGGTCCGCTCCGACCTTCGCCGCAGTTCCCGGCACGATTCCGGGCGCGATTCCCGGTGCGATTCCAAGCGCGATTCCAAGCGCGATTCCGGGCGCTATGGCTGCCGTTGTTCCTGTGTCTGCCCCGATCGACCCGCTGGCGGAAGCTCCGCAAGCAAAATGGTATGTGCGGCCACCGGCTGGCGGCCAGTTTGGTCCTGCCGATGCGGTGCTCATGCGGCAGTGGATCGGCGAGGGCCGAGTGAGCGCCGATTCGATGGTGTGGCGGGAAGGCTGGGCGGATTGGAAAAAGGCCGGTGGCTTACTTCCGGGAATCGCCGGAGCCGCGACCGCCACGGCGTCGACCGGCGCGTCGGGTAGCGGTACTGGACCGTTGCTGAAGGGGCCCGATTCCGGATTGGCGGGAAGCGTCGGGGTGTCGCGAACGCTCGCCGTCACCACGTCGGCGAAGCCGGTGGTCGACACGCGAGCGGACCTGCCGCGGCCAAAGTCGTCTCACTGGGGATTGGTTTTTGTGCTGCTGATGGCGATTGTCGCGGCTGGAATGATGGTTGTTCTCGTTTACGTAATCCGGTCTAATTAGTGGCGTTCTGAAGTTGGGCGAAGTTCGGCTGTGAGCATGGCCTTGATAACCGCCCAGGTCGCGGCTGCGACCGAACGGTTCGCGGCACGTTTTGGTTTGTTCATCATTCCTTCGGGTTTTCAGCGGGAGTAACTCTGTATGCGTTGGGTGGCAAGTCGGCTGGTCGGCGGCGTTTTGGCGTTGCCTGTGGCGGCGTGGATCGCGACGGCGGTAAGCGTCGAGACGCCGGTTGCGGCTCAGGAGAAGGCGGCGGAAAAGACCGCGGAGAAAGCGGCGGACAACGGCAACCGCGAGGTCGTGTTGGCCGAGGGCAAACTGGTTGTCAACGCCCCTGCGGCGTGGGTCCGCAAGCAGCCTCGAAGCCGCATCGTCGAGCACGAGTTTTCGGTGCCGCCGGTCGGTGGCGAGTCCGTCGATGGCCGTTTCACCGTCATGGGCGCGGGCGGTGGCGTGGAAGCGAACATCGATCGCTGGATTGGACAGTTCACGCAACCGGATGGCTCGTCGACGAAAGAAAAGACGAAGATCCAAAAGATGCAAGTGAACGGCATCGAAGTCCATTACGTGGACATTCCCGGGACGTACAAGGACCAGGCTGGCCCGTTCGCTCCGGCGCAGGTCCGCGACAACTTCCGGTTGCTCGGCGCCATCATCGTGACGGAAAAGTCGGGCATGCATTTCCTGAAGTTGACCGGCCCGAAAGCCACCATGGCGGCGCAAGAAGAGCCGTTCAAGCAGATGGTGAACTCGCTCAAGGCCAAGTAGCCTCTAACAGCTTGGCAATCGCGTCCGCTTTGCAGAACGCTGCGTCATTGTCGCGGACCACTCCGTGGTCCGCTGCCGGTAACCATTGGAAAGTGTTTTCGGCCGCGCAGGCCGGTCGACGCGGTAGTGGTCTTCTTGGTGGCCGGGCAGTCGATCTTGATGGTGGCCGCTGCGTGGGTCCATTAGGACGTTGGACCACGGAGTGGTCCACGACTTTGGCGGATCCGCTTTCCGATCACAAGGCTACTGCGTCACACACCCGGCTGCTCGCGACGAGTTGGCTGGTGGGGCGGGCGAACGTGGGTTAGGTCGCGGCGGTCGGTGTCGCGACGGGGCGTTTGCCGCGGCTGAAGCCTTCGAAGAGCCACCAACGCGGCTTCCACTCGGCGTGTCGCAGGCCGAACTGCTTCATTCCGACCTCGCGGATCCGCTCGGCGATCTCGACCGGCGAATCGCTGAGAATGAACCGGTCGACGTCGTCGGCGTCGATCGTTCCCGCTCGCAACATCCGTTCGCGAAGATAGTCGAGCAGCGGTGTCCAGAACTCGACGCCCGCCAAGACAATCGGAAACTGCCGGATCTTGCCAGTCTGCACTAGCGTGGCGATTTCGAACAGTTCATCCAGAGTGCCAAAGCCGCCGGGGCAAGCGACGAACGCATACGAATATTTCGCCAGCATCAACTTCCGCACAAAGAAGTAGTCGAACTCGACGAAGAGGTCCAAATACGGGTTGGGCCGCTGTTCCATCGGCAGCACGATATTGCACCCGACGCTCCGCCCTTTCGCCTCCCGCGCGCCGCGATTGGCCGCCTCCATCACGCCCGGACCGCCGCCGGTCATCACCGTGAACCCGGTCCGTGCGAGCTCGGCGCCAATCCGTCGGCTCAGATCGTAATACGGGTGCGACTCGGGGAACCGCGCCGATCCAAACACGGTCACGCATGGACCGACGAAATGCAGCTTGCGGAATCCACGAATCAGGTCTTCGAAAATCCGGAACGCGCGACGCAGTTCCGCAAACCGCGATTGCGGCCCCTCGAGGAACCGAATTTCCTCGCCAGTCCCCACCGGTCGTTCGACGGCTGTTGGATCATACTCCGCAGTAGTCTTCATGGCCCGCTCGCCTTCCTTCATGGGATGGTTAGCTCGTCTGAAGGAATACTACGCCGCCGGTCGAAGACGGCAACGGATCGCGGACCGCCACCACCCCGATTCATGGTTCGGATGACGCGGGCGAACGGGACTTTTTCCCAGGCGTGCTACGAACGCCAGCGCCGGCCGGCGGCGACGACATAGTCCAGCCCGGAATAGACGGTCGTAACGACCGTCAGCCAGACGCTCGCGGTCAGGCCGATGGCCAATGCCTTTGGCGGCGACTCGGCACCGTACGCCAGCGTCATCAGGCTGGCCGCCGCCGCCGCGCATTGGAACAGCATCTTCCACTTCGCGGGCCAGGACGCGGAAAAATCGCCGCCACTCGCCTCGACCGCCGACCGCAAGGCTGTCACTAACAGATCGCGGCCCACCACCACCACCGCCACCCACGGCGGAATCCCCGACGACGGCGCTGCCGCCAAGTAGATGAACGTGCCGCAGATGATGATCTTGTCGACGAACGGATCCAGAATCCGACCGACCTTCGACACTTGGCCAAACCGCCGAGCCCAATATCCGTCCACCCAATCGGTGGAGGCCGCCACGAGAAAAACAATCAAAGCCGCCCGATACAACGCGTACTCGACGAGCACAAACACAACGACCGCCAGCACGAAGCGCGCGGTGGTTAACGCGTTGGGGACATTGATGATCCGGTCAGTCGCCGCCACGCTCATTCAACTCCGCTCGCCAGTGAGTCCCATTCGAAACAGGGGGACGGAAAAGTATTCGAAGACCGGCTCGGCGAGCGGACTTCGGGCCGCTGCCGTGGGGCCGCTGCCTGCGGAATCCACGCCATCCCAGCGGCCTTCGACCAAGCTCGCCGCACGCCACGAAACGCGCCGTCCTCGGCGAAGCTCGTTCATGAAGCTCGGCCATGAAGCTCGTCCACGAAGCTCAACGATTAAGGTGAGTATGCTACACGCCGCCGCGAAACTGGAAAATCCCAGCCGACGGTGTCCAATTATCCGCCGTTCGCTCGCCGACCGGCGAACCCACGGTAGCACCGACTCGCGACGCTGCGTCAGAACGAGAACGAGAACGCGAACGGCGACTCTGCCGAGCGCCGCTTGCAACCACGGCGCCCGGCGCC
>JBIKVL010000570.1:0-3854 GCA_044356875.1 Pirellulaceae bacterium
CGTCGACGCGATGGAACAGCTCACCAAGCAATTGGGCCGGTTCAAGTCGAACTTCGAATTCCTCCGGCTCATCGCCAGTGCCCGCAACAACGATTAAGCGGCGCTAACTCAGTGGCGCCGATCGACGGCGGGCTTCGCGGAGCGGATTCCGCCGCGAGGCTCGCTCGCTCGGCTACTTGCCGCCGCTGACTGGCCACTCGATCTGAACGGTTCGCACCGCCGGGTCGCCAGCGGCATTGCCTGTGTCTTTGCCCGTCGACAACGAGACCGTTTTCGTCGACTTCGGCGCCACGCGGGTGTCGCGCCATTGTTCGGGCCGGAAGTGGCGGCCGTAAGTCCCGAAGTCGCTGAAGAAGTACCGTTTCGCCAATCGGTACGCGAGACTCTTCTCGGGGACTTCCGCCCCTGGGTTGTACTGTGAAGAGTGCGGTTCGATCTGCCGCAGCTCGTCGACCGCCGCCGCTCGGGCCGTCGTGTCCCGCGCCCCGTGCCGTTCCACAAGCTCGTTCAGCAGGTCGGGCCGCTCCAGGATGATGCAACCTCGAGTCGCCTGGGCCGCTGTCTCCCGGAAGTCGCGGAGGAACTCCGATTGCTGGAACGTCTCTTTCAGCGGCCGATAGGAGCCATCCGCTTTCTTGTCGTAGATCGATTCGCGGGCGAACTGAATCACCGGACACGGCTCGATGTCTCCCCATGGTCCGACATGGTGCGTGAAACCGGTGGCCGCCGGGCACAGCGCTTGGCCTTCGCCATCGTAGTAGGCGTCGATGATGATGATTGGCTTGCGGGCCCGCATCTCCACAACGAACTTCCGCGCGGCGAACTGCTGTTCCGGAGTCAAACAGAGATCCGGATTCGGCGCGGGCCCCACGGCGCGGTAAATGTGGAACCAGCAATAGAAGACGCCCATTTCGATCAACCGATCGACCCACGCCTCGCTCATCAAGTCATAGTTGGTCTGGCAAAGGCTTGTGCAGACTCCGGTGAACACCTTGTGCTTGAGGCAGTTTCGCAGGCCTTCCATCGTCTGGTTGTAGACGGCCGGCCGCCCGCGCCGCTCATCGCTGACGATCTCGTTGCCTTCGACGCTGATCAGCGGCGTGACGTTTCCCAGCTCCCGCAATTGCCGCGCGACCTCGTCGGTGATGAAGTGGCCGTTCGTGAACACCTGGAAATAGCAGTCCGGGTGGCGACCGAGAATCTCGAGCAGATCGCCGTGCATGAACGGCTCGCCGCCCAGGATGCCGAAGAACGAGTTGCCCATCTCCTTCGCTTCGCCGATCATCCGGTCCATCGCGTCGGCTTCAATCCGCGACTGCTTCGCGGCCACATCGACCCAGCAGCCCTGGCACCGCAGATTGCAGCTGTTGACGATCGACACGTACAGGAACGGCGGGAAGAATTCGCCGCGCCGCAAGCGGCTCTTGTGCTTCATCACCGACCGCATCCCCTTCCAGCCCATGTTCCAGGCCAGTTTGGCGAGCAGCCTTTTGTCGGTTTCCAGGAGCACTCGTTTCGCCATTCGCAAGTACATGCGTGTCGCTCTCCGCGCGAGGATTCCGAGCTTCGCCGGCTGCGTGGGCCATCACTCCCATCGCCGGCTACCGTATCGCAGTATAGCCGCGACGCGTCCGCTTGCACGCCCCGCCAGCGATGCCGGCTTGCCGCCGTTCGCCTAATCGATGAACTGAAACGAGAACAGATCGGCGTCCTTCAGCCGAAAACGCAGCTTCACCGGCTTTCCGGCCAACATGCCCAGATCCTCGCCACCCTTCCACGCGACCACGCGAGCCAAGTCGTCCGTATTCATCTCGCGGCACTCCGCCAAAGCGAACCCCGGCAGGGGACGCCCCTCGAGGTCTTGGATCTCCACCGCCACGCCACCCGCCGCGCTGGTCGCCAGGTTTAAGCTCAAACGCCGACCTTGGAACACGACCGGTTTGGTGACCAACTCGCCCGGCGAGTAGCCAGCGTGCAGCGAGGCAAATCCGTCCAAGCGGTAGGCTAGCCGCTCCAGGTGGTGCGTGGGTTGGCCGTAATTCCGCTGTACGTAAATCGACATCTCGTCAGGCCCCGTTGGCACGATGCCCCGCGCCGGGTAGTTCGAGCGGGCTGTCCAATTCCGGCGGTCCAGTCCGGGCCGCGCCAACGATTCGAGGAACTCGCGGTCGTAGCGGTTTCCGCCACGGCTGGTGAGCAACACCGCGTCGGATGAATCGTTCTTCAGCCCCGGATAATTCGTTTTGGCGTCGATCGCCAACTCGGTCGCTTGCGCCTCCGTCAACCCGCGCCGCCCTGGCCAGAACCGCGCGGCGGTTCCCAAGTAAAGGTGCGGCGCCCGGAAATACGCCACCGTCTGATTCGTGTAAAGATGCTCGTTCGGAGCGTCGCCGAACGTCATGTCGGCCGCCGGCGTCCAATTCACGAAGTCCTCGGAGGTCGTCCGCGTGATCCACCGCACTCCGTTGCGGAAAGTCCGGAAAAAACAGACGTACCGGCCTTCGTGTTCGGACCACAGGATGTTGTTTTGCGAATCGAACGCGCCACCCGTGATGATCGGTTTCGCGCGTAGAGGACGGAAATGAACGCCGTCTCCCGAGACGTACGCAATCAACCCCGATTGGCTGCTGCCGCCCACCGCCTTGAAACGTTCGTCCGCCGGCACGCCCGGCCGAGTATCGATGAAGGGCGCGAAGTTGTGCGTCACATGGCCAATGTCCGCGAGGATCGCGTTGTTCTCTTTGTTGCCGCCAAAGGAGATCAAGCCCAACTTGGGACGTTCGAACTTCAGTCCATCCGCGCTCTCCGCGTAGCAAGTCACCTCTTGCGCGCGGGGATCGTTGTCGCCGTAACCCGTGAGCGGCCGGCCGCGATAGTACATGCGATAAAGGTCGCGACCGTCGACGCGGTCATGAATGACCGTGACATAGCCGCTCACCTCGCCTTCCCAGGGCCGATCAACGCGAAACGCGATCCCCGACGCGCGGGGCGCCTGCAATCGCAAGTCGGCCCCCCGCAACGACTCCACGAGGTACCGATCGACGAACAGCTCGCGCCGGCCGCCAATCGCGATTGGCCCCCCCGGCTCCGCCGAGTTCTTAGGTTCGGCGGCGTTCCCCTGCTCCGCGGAGTTCATGGTCGGCACCGCGCCCATGGCGAGGCCGCCGAGAACCACGACCACGAACGACCAAGCGATGGCCGCGAGCGGGCGGGACGATAAGGCTCGGTCAGAAGACGCGCGATCGCGCTCGTTTAGCCACATACCGAAACTCCTTGAATTCCTAGCGAAACACGATGAACCAACTCGCCGCGCGGGACCGAACACCTCACGGTAACGACCAACCACTCGCCGACGGCGGTCAGTCCGTTCGGTCCAAATGTCCGGATTTGCCGATCGCCCGCAGCAACCGCAAGCCGATCAACAGCGCGGTGCTGCTCCCGGCCAGTCCCAGGATCGACAAATTGCGAATGCCTAGAAAACCATCGTCCGGAAAGAGAACGGGCCGCACCTCGTAACTCAAGAGCAACGACGATCCGAGAAACAGAGCGCTGGCGAGCATGCCGAGCACCAGCCGGTTGACGGATGGCTCCAAGCCGCGGTGCTGCAAGTGAACGTCGAATTTTCCCGACTGGATCTGCTGGAGGATATCGAGCGTCCGGCCGGGCAAAACTTCCAACAGGTTTTCAAACTCCCAGTAGATGCGCCTCAGCTTGCGCATCTGGCGAGCGGGCGATAGCCGCCGCAGAATCATCTGCCGATGGAAAGGTTGCATGATTTCCAGCAAGCTGAAGTCCGGGTGCAGCATCCGCCCCGTGCCTTCCAGGGTCACCAGCGTCTTGATCAGCAGGCTGAC
>JBIKVL010000571.1:0-3853 GCA_044356875.1 Pirellulaceae bacterium
CGAATCTTGGCTTGTCCGTGTTCGCTACCAATGTTGAGCATGTCATTTACGATGGCCAGGATGGTGACGATAGCCTGACGGTGTTCGGAACAACCGGCGATGACACCTTCACGCACACGCCGGGAAGCACTATCGATTCGGGCCTCTTCCAAGTTGGCAACCTGTTGCCCATCGACTATCGAGCTCTAGGGGACGGCGCGGAGGTTGTCGCGAATGTTAACAGTGGATTCGACGCGTTCGTGGCGAAGGGCACCGGACTGGACGACAATTTCGCGGCGGGCGACCTGATTGGCAACGGTTTACAGGTCGCTATGGCGACCGCCGGCGTGAACCGCCTCCCGATCCGCCTGGACGGTTTCTCCCAGTTGACGCTGGCGGGCGACGACGGCGACGATTCGTTCGTGGTTCGGCCGGATGGCAGTTTGGTCGGCGTGGGGGTGTCGGTGCAGGGTGGTGGATCGGGTGGCAGCGACCTGCTGTACATCGACGCGACCCTGAACGCCGCGCTCGCCTCGCGTCAATTCGTCGTGCAACCGAACGCTTCGAATCAACGACCCGACACAGGATTTGTGACGGCGGACAGCGCCGGCAGTCAAGTCTTCTCGCTCGAATACGCGGGGGCCGAGCAGGTCCAGTTGGCGGGTTCGGGAGTGTTCGATTCGCTGCTGGTCCGCGATACGCTGGGCGACGACCAGTGGCGGCTTTCGGCCGGACCGGGAATTCCTGGCCCGTCCGCCACGGTGGCGATCAACAGTCGCTCGCCAATCACCTTCAGCAACTTCGCAACGGCGACGTTGGAGAACCTGGGCGGCGTCGACCGCTTCACGGTAACGCCTGACCGGTTGCCAGCGGATATCGATTTCAACATCACCGGCTTCGCCGATCCCAATGCGCAACCGGCTGTTCCTCCGCGCGACACGATGGTCATCGTGGGCACGGGCGGCAATGACGATTCGGCCCGCATCACGCACCTCACCGCGACACTCGGCCAACCGATCAACTACGAGAATCTTGCCCATGTCCGCTTCGAACTGGGGGATGGCGACGACACGCTGTACGTCGACGGGACGAATGGTTTCATCGGAGCGCACGTCAGTTACGACGGCGGCTCGGGCGACGATGTGCTCGAAGTCAGCGGCCAAACGGCGGCTCGCACCACGTACAACGTGGGCCCGGAAAACAGCAGCGGGCGGCTTGAATACGAAGTAACGCTCGGCACGGTCGACATGCGGATCGACTTCGCCAACCTGGAACCGGTGCTGGACAATGTTCCCTCGGCCCAACTGGTGGTGAATGCGACGGCCGCGAACAACGCGATCACGCTCGTCGACGGTCCCAATACCCTGCCGTTCTTCAACCTCACGCCGATTACCGGTTTGGTCACCGTTGATGGATTTGAATCGTACGAGTTCGCGGCAAAGGCCACGGTGCTCTTGAATGGCGGCGCCGGCAGCGACACATTCAGCATCGATTTGGCCAACACGCCGTTCGGTTTGACCACTACAGCAGGTGTTACCGCGATCGCTGTCGATGGCGGCGACCCAACAGCGGCGGGCGACCGCTTGATTGTCAACGGCGAGGCGACGGCGTTGTCGATCGATCGCGGATCGCGGACGATCGACGGCGCGGCGGGCGCGGCGGGCGCTGCTCGCATCGGCTTCCAGGGCATCGAGTCGCTCGACGTGGTCGGCGGAAACGCGGGTGCGTTGAACGTGAGCAATGCCAATGCCTACATCCACACGCCGGCCGCGGCCGGCGATCGGGGCGTTCTGCTCGCCGACAGCTTGCCGATTTCCTACGCCGGTTTCGGCAGCGGCACGGTCGTCAGCCTGACCGGTCTTGGCGTCACCAGTTCGCTGGGCTACTTTGGCACGGCTGCCAATGACGACTGGACAATCTCGCCCGGCTCGGCTCTAGGCGTCGACGCCATCATCGGGAGCGTTGGTCGAGCGACGTTCCTGACAACCAGTTTCGGTTCCCTGGCGCTCCATTCCCTGGATGGCGATGACCTTATTCGGGTGGACCGTGGCACGAGCCCGAATTACTTCGTTGGCGGCATCGTGATCGACGGCGGCAATCCGTCGAATTCCGATCGGCTATTGCTTCTGGGCACGTCCGGCAATGACACGATCACGCTGACGCTGGATCCGACTTCGGGAGATTCCGTTACGGGTATCGCAGCCGGCCCGATCGCGATCGGCTCGATCGAGGATTTGGCGATTGCCGGAACCTCGGGCAACGACACCTTGAATGTCACCGGGTTCGGCACGGTGTCTGGATTGCGTGGCGTCGCTGTGACGGGAAGTTCGACCAGCACCTTCAATCTGACGGGCACGCCCTTCGACGACAGTATCGAGGCGACCCCAGAGTCGATTCTTGCGAGCAATTCGGTCTTGTTCCGCGCGAACAACCTCGGACCGATTCTGCAGGTTTCGCTCCCAAGCGCGCCAGCGACCGCGATTTCTGTCAATGGCAGCATCGGCACGGACACTCTGACGGTCAACGGCAGCGCGGTCGGCGACACAATTACCATCGATGGAGCCAGTGTCGCTGTGTCTGGCGCTCCACAACTGAATTACGCCGGCATCGATTCGTTGCGGGTCTTGGGTGGAGACGGCCTAGATTTATTCGAGATAACTCCCTCGGCGACACCCGTGTTTGTCGACGGCGGCAACCCGGTCGGAACAATCGCCGACACGATGGTTTTGCAACTTGCGGGAGGGGCCAGTGTTCTCTCGCTCGCGGGTTTGGAAAGCGATGAGGGCACGCTGTTCATTAGCGGCGGATCGATCGTGACGTACGACCGTATCGAGTCCGGGTCGTTTATCGCCCCAGCCGCGGATCCCGCGTTCTTGAATTTCGTCGGCACCGAGGGTGATGATCGTTTCACGTTGGTGGGAGCGGAAGTCGCCGGCACGCCGCCCATCGACGATTTTGAATTGTCGGTGAATGGCGGGCCGACATTCCAATTCCAGAACTTCGTCTTTGCAAGCTTGGAAGGCAATGGCGGAAGCGACCGCTTCGATATCGCGGTCCATGAATTGACGAACACCCGAATCGACGTGCGGGGCGGCGCGAATGACAGCCCCGGGGATGTCGTCAATGTGACCGGTCAAAGCGGGGTGTTGGACAACGTCGTCTTTACGCCTCTGTCTGAGGACACGGGCAATCTCGCGGTCGCAGGCCTGACAGGCGTCAACGAGATTTTCCTGCTGAACGTCGAGTCGCTCACTTACAACGGCGAGCGGGAAGACGAGGCGATCACCGTGGTTGGCACCGCGCAAGCGGACACGATCGTCCACACGCCTGGCGCCGCTGTCGATTCGGGCCGCGTTGCCGTGAACAACCTACTGCCATTGAATTACGTAAACCTTGGCACGTCGCTCACTGCCGGTGTCGCGATAAACGGTGGCAACGGCAACGACACGGTGGTGGCGTTCGGAACGGCCGGCGACGACTTCTTCGCCGTCGCGGCGACCAGTGGAGAAGTGTTGCTGCAATCCAGCTTGGGGCAGCATACGTCCGTCCGCCGTGTTGATGCGGCGGCGGAAACCCTGTCGCTCGATGCGTTGTCCGGTAACGATCTGTTTGGAGTCGCCGCGAATCAGCCCTACGCCACCGTTAACGTGCGTGGTGGCGATGCCGGCACTGGCGACCACTTGTTCGTTCAAGACCGGGGCGGGGCCGCTGATAGCTTCCAAGTGACGCCGAGTTTCATCGCCGGTTCCGGTCTCGTGGGCTTTGGTGGAACCGCTTTGAATTACGCCGGGCTGGAATCGGTGGAAGTCCTCGCCTCGGGCGACGCGGGCGACAGTTTGACGGTCACCTCGTTTTTGGGCGACAACCGTTGGGT
>JBIKVL010000573.1:0-3848 GCA_044356875.1 Pirellulaceae bacterium
CCCAACAGCACGACGAACTCGCCGGCCCGCAAGAGAAAATCGACGCCGCGCAGGGCCAGCACTTCGACTTCGCCCAGTTGATAGCGTTTGACGAGTCCCCGGGCCTCGAACACCAGCTCGCGGGGCCCCTGCCCAGGTTGAGGCGCGCTGGCCTGCCCCGCCGAGGCGGCTACTCGCACGTCTCGCACGGCGCATCGTCGGCCGCCTCTGCCAAATCGTCCACTTTGGGAAAATACAAATCGACCGCTTGGAGGAACTCCACGCGCGAGCCGACATGGGCGATGTGGCCGCGAAACTGCCGGGCTCCAGGGCGGCCGGCGGCGTAGTTGCAGGCGTACTTGCGCATCAGATGCGTTCCCTTCTGATCGCCAAACCGCTGGCAAACCAATTCAAAGTGCCGCAACATGGCCGCACGCTGCTCGCCCACCGTTGGCTCGGGCGGAATCGGTTCCCCCCGCAGCGCCGCTTGGACTTGCCGAAACAGCCACGGCCGCCCCAGGGAGGCTCGAGCGATCATCACGCCGTCAATCGCGTAGCGGTGGAACGCCGCCAAGACCTTGATCGGCGTGTCGAGATCGCCGTTGCCAATCAGCGGAATGCGTTTAAGGTGGGGACGAATGGCGGAAATGCGATCCCAATCGGCATGTCCCTTGAAAAAATCCTCGGCCGTGCGGCCATGCACCGTGAGGGCGGCGGCTCCCGCTCCTTCCACCACCTGAGCGACATCGATCGCGTTGATTTGGTCGCGGGTGCAACCGAGCCGGATTTTGGCGGTCACCGGCGTCGGGGCGCAAGCCTCGACCACCCGCTCGATGATCCGTCCCACGCGGTCAGGGAACCGCAGCAGGTACGAGCCGCTGTGGGCTTTCTCCGTCACCTGCTTCACGGGACATCCAAAATTGATGTCCACCACGCTCACTTGGTACTCGTTGGCCAACCGCGCCCCGACTTTCGCCAGCGTCTCCGGGTCGTTGTCCCAAATCTGTACCGCCAGCGGCCGTGATTCCTCCTTCACGCCCCAGAGGCGGTCAGGATGTTCGCATTCGTGCTCGTCCAACCACACGAAGCCCTTCGCGCTGATCATCTCGGTCGCCTGCAGTCCGGCGCCGCCATAGGATCGCACCATTTCGCGAAACGCGAAATTCGTGTAACCGGCCATCGGCGCTTGCAGCACCGGCGGATCGACACGGATGCCGCCGATATGAAGAGGCGGCACTCGAGGCGGATTTCGCAGCAGCCAATCGGCCTCGACCGCCGCGTCTTCGCGGTTGTGTTGAGCGATTTCCATAGGTTTCTCCTCACCCCAATCATCCTCGGCCCGCCGCGACACTCGAACCATCGAGACCCGCACGTATGGCCCTTAGTATGCCGCGATCCGTCGCTACCGGATAGGACGAAAGGAGTCGGAAGTTGTAGGGTACTGGCAACCATTATCGGCCCAGCCACCCGTCCAGCAGCGATCAACAGTCAGCAACCTGCAACCTGCAACTGGCAACTGGCAACTGGCAACTGGCAACCAGTATTCCCGGCGTCCGTTGAGCGATTCCGGGTCATCGCCTAGAATCCGGCCCATTGGAGCATCGCTCGGCGAAGACGCCGGCTTTGCGGATCATGATCGAACCTTCGGAGAGAGAGCCGAGACATGGGGTTGGAACGGACTTTGGTGTTGCTCAAGCCGGACTGCGTTGAGCGGCGGTTGATGGGCCGGGTAATCAGTCGCTTCGAGGACAAGGGCTTCAACATCATCGCGATGAAGATGCTGCGGGTGACCCCGGAGCTTGCGAAGACCCACTACGCCGAGCACGTCGCGAAGCCGTTTTATCCGGCGCTCGAGGCGTTTATCACGGCCAGCCCGATCGTGGCGCTGGTGCTCGAAGGACTGGAGGCGATTCGAGTCACCCGCGATATCCTTGGCGCGACGAGCGGGCTCAAGGCCGCCGCCGGGACGATCCGTGGCGATTTCAGCGGCAGCCGCCAGATGAATCTCGTGCATGCGTCGGATGGTCCCGAAGCGGCTGCCCGCGAAATCGCGCTCTACTTCCAGGCAAGCGAGCTGCAAAGCTACGAGCCGTCGCTGACGCCTTGGTTCCGCGCCTCGGACGAGGGCTAGCCATGCTGGGAATCCCGCCTTGCCAGATCGCGCGACGTTACCCCGTCATGCTCGCGGTTGGCTGGATCGCGTCGATCAGCGTTGGCGTTTACACGACGTCGCCGGTCTCCGCTCAGCCAAGTCCCGCCAATCGAACGCCCCAGGCTGGCGCGGTTCAAGCGGGAGTCGGGCGGCCCGGGACCGCTCCGATTGCGGCCGCGCAGGCCGGCGTTCCCGCGAGTGCGGCGAATCAAGCTGGCGCGGCGAATCAGGCGGGCGCGAATCAGGCGGGGGCGGCAGTGCCGGCCGGGGTCGTCTATGAGCGGGATATTGAGTACGGAGCGGGCGGTGGACAACCGTTGCGGCTCGACTTGGCCCGCCCCGAGCAACTGCCGCAGGCCGCTCCCTGCGTTGTGGTGATTCATGGTGGCGCCTGGCGGGGCGGGGATAAGAAGGGCCACACGGATCTGATTTTCAAGTTCGCCCAAGCGGGATACGTGGCGGTCACGGTTCAGTACCGTTTTTGCCCGCAGAATCCGTTCCCCGCGCAGATCGAGGACGTCAAGTGCGCGGTGCGGTTCCTTCGGGCCCAATCCGACCGATTGGGCGTCGACCCGCGTCGGATCGGGGCTATTGGCTTTTCGGCCGGCGCCCACTTGGCGATGCTCTTGGGTGTTATGGGACCTCAAGACGGCCTAGAAGGCCAAGGCGGCTGGGCCGACCAAGCCAGCCAAGTCCAAGCCGTTGTTGCTTTTTTCGGTCCCACCGATCTCGCCGCCGATGACCTGCCCGCCGTTTCCAAAACGCTCGTCAAGGACTTCCTGGGCGTCGCCGCCATGGAGAACCCGCAAGCCGCCGCTCGAGCGTCGCCGGTCAGTTACGTGACTCGGGGCGACGCGCCGCTCTTGATTTTCCAGGGCACCCGCGACCCGTTGGTGCCGCACACGCAGGCCTACCGCATGGTCGAGGCATTGACCGCCGCGGGCGTGCCGGGGCGCGTCGAACTGTTAGTGAACGCGTCGCATGGCTGGAAGGGGGAAGAGTTGGACCATACGGTCGAGCAGTCGTTCCGGTTTTTCGACCTTCGGCTGCGGCGACCGGCGCGATAATGCGGCGGTTGACGGCGGGCTGACGACTGGTTGCACAAATTCGATTGTTAAGCTTAGATGAAGATTGTGCGCAGGGACTGTTGGGAACCGGGGCAGCCTGCCACAATCCGCCACATGCTAGCCCTGCTAGCTGTGGACACTCCGGCGGTCCGTTCGACCAAGGCGGTTCGATCGCCGCGCGGCGTGGGGCGAAGGAACATTCCAAGAAGGAAATCCCGCATGATGTCGGTTGAACCCGCTCGGCGCGAACTCGCGTCGCGTGCCGAGGGTAAGTCCCGCTTGGTCGATCCCGAAGAATTCTGCCGCCTCGTCGTGTCGATGCGGTCGTTGCGGCGTTGCGACGATCCGCAAACGGGCATGCGTGGCCTGGAAGACGAATTGACCGGCGAGACGTTTGTGGTGGAAGATTCGCGGTTGAGCAGTTTTTTGGCGACACGACGCCCGCGGTAACCGAGCGGCTCTGGTAACACGGCGGCCGCGACGTCTCGCCACGAGACGTTGTTCTCCGGATTGCGTCCGGAACGATCTCGCCCACCGCCGGACGAGCCTGTCTGTCGAGGAGCTGTCATGCTCGCGGAAGTGATCTCGATTGGGGACGAGTTGACCAGTGGTCAACGGTTGGACACCAACACCCAGTGGCTCGCGGAGCG
>JBIKVL010000572.1:0-3848 GCA_044356875.1 Pirellulaceae bacterium
CTTCGAGATTCGAATTGTCTGCACTTCGTTGACGCCAGCGCTCGCCGCCGACTCGTCGGTGGCCGTCACACTGCCCGACGTGGTCTCGGGCGTGGAAACCGTCAGCCCGTCGACATCTTTACCGGCGAGCGTCCCGACGAAGGACAGGGCGAATCCGGTGGCCCGCGTTCCGGTAATCGAGACATTGCCAACGCCAATGCTGGGCATCGATTCCAAAGCGGTGCGCAAGGTGGCCACAATCGTGTTATCAGAGTCGTTCAACCCAATCGTCGCGGAACCGGTCGAGCCCTGATATTGGAATGTCAGCGTGCCAACGGTCGTGGCTCCGAACGCCAATCGATAGGCCGTATTGCCGCTCGAGGCCGGAGCCCCAGCGTGGCCCGCCGCGACTCCGCGATTGACCATCACCGACAGGTCCGTGCCGGCAACAGTCAGGTCGTCGATACCCAGTATGGCCGCTGTGTCGGCTTTCGCTTGCAAGCTCGTCCATTTTCGGGTCGGGTCGGCCCTATCCGTCAGGATCGCCAAGCCGAAGTCGACGTTTTCCAGCGTGAAGCCCATGCTATTCGCTGTGCCTCGGTCGTACCCCGCAAACGCGGAGATATCTTGGCCGCCGAACGACAGGATGTCGACATCGGCCTTGGAACCATCGGACAGCGCGACCTCGCCCGAGGACTTCGAAAGCGAGAACTGGCCGCGGACCTCGAAGAAACCGGCCACGCTCATGTTCAGATCGGCTTGAAGCGCGAGCAGCTCGCCAACGCTTCCGGCCATCGCCAACGTGACGTCGCTCGCTCCCGTGTCGATCGTGAGGGGCTTCGCCGCGAAGTCGATCACGGTTCCGGAAGCGGACTTTTGATTGATCAACACCTTGACGTTGCTGATCGCTGGCTGCCCGTCCGAGGGATTCGGGAAATCAATCCCGGTCAACCCGGTAAACGACAAACCGCTGGCGGTCGCTTGCAAGGCGGTCCACGATTGCGTTGGGTCGACCGGATCGGTCGCAAACGCCAACCCAAATGTCAGTCCGGTCAGCGACATGCCGACTTGATTGGCGGTTCCGCCATTCACGCCCACAAAGGCCGTGGCGTTCTCCGCCGCAAGCAGCATCAGATCGACGTTTTTCGAGTCGCCGTTGCTCAGGACAACAGATTCCGTCGATTTTCTCAGGGAGTAATTGCCCGAACTGTGGAAGTAACCAAAGAGGGAAACCGACAGGGAACCGGACGCTTCCAGCAGTTCGCCCTCGGCGCCGGCCATATCCAGAGTGATCGGCGACGCGTTGACACCCGTGCCCGTCGGAACGCTCAACGATTGCGTTCCAAAATCGAGCAACGACTGGTCGCTGGCAGGTTGATTGATTTTGAGCGCCAGCGCCGAGGTTTCCACGGCGACGCCCTTCATGCCGATGAACGCGGCCGAGTCCGCCGTGGCTTCCAACGCCAACCAGCTACGCGAGGAGTTGGCTCTGTCGGTGGCCAACACGAGCCCGAAATCGAGACCGGTGATCGAGAAACCGCTCGCCTGTGCCGTGCCACCTGCGACGCCGGCGAAGGCTTCCAGTTGGCTGCCTCCGACGGTCAACATCGCGACTTCGACCGGCGTGCCCGCCGTATAGCCACCCGTCGAACCGACTGGGGTGACCACGGAAAGCGTGCTGTTCGAGCGACGCAGGTACAAATCGCCGCTGAGGGCGAGAAACTCGTCGATCTCCAAATCGAGGCTGCCGGACGCCTCAATCAGTTCGCCCTGCGCGCCGTCGAACGCGAGGAGCCGCGTGGATCCATTCCCTGTGGGCACCGCCAACCGATATGTCGCACTGGAGAAGTCCAAGACATCGGTCGCGTCATCGGTCGAATCCGCGTTTTGAAGGTTGATATTCACCTTCAGCGATTCACCGGAAAGCGTCACGCTGTCCACGCCTTCGAACGCGGCTTGGCCCGCTTCCGCCGACAGCACGGTCCAGCGATCGGACGGCGTGGTTTGCGACGTCGCGATAGCCAGCGCGAAAGCGACATTGTCGAGATTCACTCCGATCGCGTTATCGGTTCCCGCCCCGACGCCCGCGAATGCCGAGAGGCCGCTGCCGCCAACCGTGATCAAGTCGGCCTCAATCGCCTCGCGACCGTTCGGCTTCACGGTGGCGGTGGTTGTGCTCACCGTCAACGAACCAGCCACCTGGAAGAATCCACCAATATCCAGCGACAAATCGCCGGAGGCCTTGAGCATCGCGCCGTCGGTTCCCGCGAAGTCGATGGTGCGAGTCGCGGCAACTCCGGTTGACACCACCAACGGCGACGACGCGAAGTCGATCACCGCGCCACCCGCGCCCGTGCTGTCGGGGCGATTGATAGCCACGCGCAGGTTTTCGGCCGACACCTTGGCAAACGAGTCACTCAACCCCTGGAACTCGACTTGCGTCGCGCTGGCGAACAGCGCCGTCCATTCGCGGGCCGGCGCGGTCTTCGTGCTGGCCATCGCCAAAGCGAATTCCACGCCGGACATTTTCAGTCCCACCCGATCCGCTTCGGTTCCCGTGTCGCCGTTGACACCCGCGAACGCATCGACTCGCCGCGCTCCAATCGTCAGCACGTCCACCTCGACGGAAGTTCTCGCGTCGTCGGCGAGGGTCACCGTTTGAGTGGTTGTCTCCACCGCGAACTCGCCCGAAACACTAAAGAACCCGCCCACATTCAGGTTCAACTGCCCACGCACTCGCGACAATTCGCCAAGTTGCCCGTCGAGATTCATGGTCAAGGGCGTCGGTCCGTCGGACACGCGCAACGGCAGTTTCGCCCAATCGACGACCATTCCAGTGCTGTCCGCTTGGTTGATCTCGACCTTGAGATCCGACGCGGACAACATCACATCATTCAATCCCACCGCCGACACGTTCGAGGAACGCGCGCTCAAGGCACGCCAATTCCGCGTCGCATCGCTGGCGTCGGTGGCGATCGCCAACGCGATATCGGCGTCTTCAATCTTCAGGCCATGGTCGACCACGGACCCGTTGTCGCCGACGCCACTGACGCCCGCGAAAGCGTCGGCGCCCAGGAACCCTACGGACAGCAGATTCACGTCGCGAATGGTTCCATTTGCCAACGCGACGGTCCCGAGCGACTTCCGCACCGTGGCTTCGACGGCATCGATGCGGAACAGTCCCATCGCGTCAAGGCTTAAGGTGCCTTTCGCCATCGATGTCGCCCCGAGCCCTCCATCCAAATCGAGCTTCAGCGTGTTCGCGCCGCCAATTCCCACATCAAGTGGAGTCGATTTGAAATCCACGACGACGCCATCTTCGTCCGCTCGATTGACTTCGATCGCCAGGGCGCTACCCGTGACATTGAAACCCGCAACGCCCTCGAAGACCGCCGAAGTCGCCGTGGCGCCCAAACTGGTCCACTGACGCGCGCCGTCCATAGCGTCCGTCACCATCGCCAAGGCGAAATTGACGCCCGTCAGCGTCAAACCCGACTTGTTCGCGGTTCCCGCATTCAAGCCCGCGAAGCCATTGATGTTCGATCCGCCAATCGTGAGCACTTTGGCGGATATGTCCGAACCGTCGGAGAGTTTCAACGTCTTGTCGGAACTTGTGATCTCCAGCGAACCGCTCAGCTCGACAAAGCCTCCCACAGCGATGTTCGTCGCGGTCGCGGATACACCGAACCGCTCGTCACCGTAGCTAATCGTGGTGTTCGCATTGGCCGGCGTGCCAAACGCGATCGCCTCCCCCGAGAAATCGATGACGGTCGTCTGCGGACTGCCGTTCAGTGTGCCACCGGCACGATTGAGATCCAGGGTGAGCGCGGTCAACGATCCCTCGATGGCGTCGCCACCCAAGATGCTGA
>JBIKVL010000574.1:0-3844 GCA_044356875.1 Pirellulaceae bacterium
CCCTGGGCGTGGCCTCGTTGCTGCGACAGGCGATCATCGGGGCCGCCGCGACCAATCCGGTCATTGTAGCGCTCGGACTGGGCAACACGCAGGTGATCAGCGGCTCCCGCTTACACTTGGGCGGCGTGGCGGGCACGCAAATCGAGATCCGGTCCGGCGGCATCGGCGTGAATGGCGTGCCGGGCGTCGGCGGGGCCGTTCAATTCCAAGTTCCGGGAGCGCTCGGTATCCGCGTTCCGGGATCCGGCGGGCCGATCATCCGCGATGGCGAGACGTTCAGCGTCAGCGACGGAACGAATACCGTTGTGTTCGAGATGGATCGCAACGGGGCTTCGGGATCGGGCCGAGTGGCGATCGCCTACGCGAACAGTTTGCCCAATGGCGCGCCAGCGCTCGTCGCCCAGGCGATCGCCGACGCGATCAACGCCGAAGTGACTGGCGGCCGACTGCTCAACCTGTCGGCCTCCGTGGTGGTGAATCCGAACAATCCGCTCGATGTGGTGGTCGATCTGGACAGCGATTCGCGGCATTCGCTGAACATGACGAACACGATTCTGCTGTCGGAAGGCCGCCAAGGCGCCGTCGTGGACGGGGAAACATTCTCTCTGGGCGATGGCGTGCGGACGTTCCGATTTGAGATGAATTCGAACGGCACGACGCTCGCCGGCAATCTTCCGATCGCGTTCACGGCGCTGGACGATCCGGACACGATCGCCGCCAACATCGCGACGGCGATCAACGGGGTCGGGTTGACGGGTTACAACGCGCAAGCGATCGGCCTCGGCCGCGTGGTGCTCAACGAAACGGTAGCGGCGGTGATCGACACCGCGGCGCTCGTCAACATCCAACGAACAGGCGCTCCCGGCGACGCGGTAATCGCGATCCCGTTCACTCCGAGCGCAACGTTCACCTCGGGCAATGTCGCGCAGGCGATCGCCAACGCGATCAGCAGTTCGACCCTGAATGTCGTGCCCACGGTCAATGCGTCCTCGCGGCGCCGCGTCACCCTCAACGGCGCACCGATCACCTTGCAGCTCAACGGCACCACCGTGACGAGCTCTTCCGATCCGCCGCTTTCGTTCGAAGCGCCGGTGGATATTGTGAAGCAGTATCGCAATATGGTGCGGGTGATCGGCCACACGGTGGTCGACGCGGGTCCGCTTGGTTTGTCCGACAACCTGCCGGCCGATGTGCTGAGCGATCCCGATCTCCTCCGTCAGGGATACAACGGCAACCAGCGGGGCCAAGCGAACCGCTTCGAAGGCATTTATCTTGACGACTTCATCATCGGGTTCGCCGAACGGGGCGAACTGGTGACGGGCGCGACGACGAACACCAACTTCGTCGTGAATCCCGCCCTGGCGATTCCGATCGTCGACGTGCTGTCCGGTCCGTATCAACTCGAGATTCGGCGGTCCGACGAATACACCGTGGGGACGTCGCTCTCGAAGAGCATCAACACGAACGATCGCCAGTCCACGGGACTGACGCTGATCGCTCAAGCCGGTTCGCGGATCGTCGACGGCCAGACATTCGGTTTGCGTTCGGGCGGCGCGACGGTCACTTTCGAGTACGACGACGCCTCGATACTCGCCGGCAATCCGGCGCAGGGCGTAGCCGCCGGCAACGTGCTCCTGAGGTTTGATCCCACGGATCCGGATTACGTGGTGGCCGCCCGCTTGCGCGACGCAATCAACAGCCCCGAGGTCCGTGGCATTCTCACGGGCGTATCGGCGGCGTTGGCCGACGGCACGGACGGAGTGAAAAAGCCTGGTCCGAGCACTTCGAACCGAGTCGATGTGTTTGGCCAAGTAGCGCTCATCAAGGGCGGCGCGCCTGTGCCCGAGTCGAACGATACGATTCCGTTCGCGACCGAAACCGGCATCGTCGGCCTCAATTCGCCGAATTACCAAGCGTCGGGGTTCATCGGCGACAACCCCAACTTCCCGCTGCTCAAGGGGCAGGACGTCGATCTGTTCAAGGTGTTCCTGAACGCCGGCGAGCAACTTACGATCGACGTCGACGCGGCGGAGATCGGCTCGACGCTCAACTCGGTGCTCGCGGTGTTCAACGACGCGGGTGTCGCGGTGGCGTTCAACAACAACGGTCGCGGCACCGGGGAACTGGTGAGCAACGACTCGTTCCTGACTTTCACTCCGGCGATCGCGGGCACTTACTACATCGGCGTCAGCGGATTCAACGGTACTGCGGTGGCCGCGCCGTTCACGGTCTACAACCCGTTCATCGAAGGCAGCAACAACGAGGGAACCATTGGGTTCTACGAACTGCAGTTGACGTTCGGCGATCCGGCGCGGGCCGACTTCCAACTTGCCAACTCGTTTGGCGACCAAAATCGCCAGCGCGAACAGGGACAAGTGATCTTGGAAGCGAACCGCGTGCGGTTCTCGGCGGGCTTCGGTATCGATGTCTCGGCCGCGCCCCGCGATCCGCAAAACGGACAGGCGCTGCAAGGGCCGGTGCGGCAATTGGCCGAACTGAACTTCAACCGCCTGTTGCCGGGCGTCGTGGTCACCAACAATTTGCTGGAAGGCAACCTGGGCGGCGGTATTCGATTCGCGGGCGACGCGAACACGAGCGCGCCGGTGCCATTCGGCCGAGTGGTCAACAACACCGTGTTTGGCCGCGGCGGCACTCTGGTCACCAGCACCAGCGGCACCGACATCGGTATCCGCGTGCAATCCAACGCCAGCCCCACGCTGCTCAACAACATCGTCGCGAATACGGCGACGGGCGTTTCGATCGACGCCACGTCGGTCAGCACTGTCGTGGGTGGCGGCGTCTATCAGGGCAACCGCACCGACACGGTGGGCGTGGCGCTCGAGGATTTCCCGCTCAGACTTGCCAACACCGATCCTCTGTTCGTGAACGCCGCGAAGGGCAACTACTATTTGGCCCGCAATTCGGTGGCGATCGACAGCGCGGTCAGTTCGCTGCTCGAACGGGCGTCGCTTGAAACCGTCAAGTCGCCGCTGGGGATCGCCCCGTCGCCGATCATCGCGCCCGGCCGCGACCTATACGGACTGTTGCGGGTGGACGATCCGAACACCTCGCCCGCCGGCTTCGGCGAAAACGTATTCACCGACCGCGGCGCCATCGACCGCGCCGACTTCGTTGGCCCCAAGACGACGCTCGTCAATCCCCGCGACGAAATCTTCACCGGTTCGCCGCCCAATTCGACCACGCCGAGCGATCGCAATGGCGTCGAAGGCTTCGTGCAACTGCCGAACGTGACGCTGTACGATTTCGCCATCCAGTTGAGCGACGGTGTCGAGCCGGCCGATCCGGCCAACGGCGTCGGCGTCGACGATTTGACCGTCGGCAAGGACAAGCTAATCGTCGTCCGCGACAACCAGTTGCTCGTTGAAGGTGTCGATTACCGCTTCAGCTACGACTCGACCAACAACGTCATCTACCTCAAGCCGTTGGCGGGGGTGTGGGACTTGAATCGAGTGTACGTGATCGATTTGGTGAATCGCGACCAATTCACGTTCGCGGCTCCGTCCGGCGATCAGGTGCTGGAAGGCCAGTCATTCGCGGTGGGCGACGGCACGACGACGGCGACCTTCGAATTCGACAGCGGCTTTGTGCTGCAGGTGCCCGTCTCGGGCGTATCCGACGGGCAGCGGTTCACGATCCGCAACGGGATCAATCCGCCCGTGACGTTCGAGTTCGACCGCAACAACCTGATTACTCCGGGCAATGTGCGAATCGCGTTGAACGCCACCTCGACCCAAAACGATATTGTCGACGCGATCGTCGCGGCCGTGCGATCCACGCCGACGCTCGCGTTGTCGCCCGTGAACGCCGGTTCCGGCCAAGTCTG
>JBIKVL010000575.1:0-3832 GCA_044356875.1 Pirellulaceae bacterium
CGTTGAAATCCACTCGCGCCAACGACAAATCCAACGGCGGCTTCACGACCAAATCGCGTTCGTGCCGCTGTGGTGGCTGGAACAGTTCGCGGTCTCCGGCAGTCGCTTGGTGCAGCGCGACGCCGCTGGACATCAACGGCCCGCGATCGTCGACGGACCCGAACTCACCAGTGGAGCGGCCTCTTGGTCGCTGGCCACGCCGGAGCGTGTGCGATGACTGGAAAGGTCGTGTTCCTACCGCTTTTCCAATCCGGACGCACGCCGTCGCCGTTGGTGTCGCCATCGCTCACGACAGCGGTTTGGGCGGTGTGTGCGTGGTGTTGGTTGTGTTTCGCGGCGGAATCTCGTGGAGAGAGTTGGCCGGAGATCGGCGACCAGCGTGTGCGTGTGTGGATCGCGGCGTCGCCCCATCCGGCGATCGACGAGCCACTCGTGGCGCGGATCGTCGATCGCGCGCGGCGAAAGGTGTTTGAGGCGTTTCCCGCGAGCGCGGCGGATGTCGCGATGGCGCCCGATGCGGTTCGCGAGTGGCTTGGCGCCCACTCGGTGGACGCGTTGACCGCCGCGAAGTTTCGCGAATGGGCCGGCGACGACCATCGGAAGACAATACTCGTCGATGTGCGATTTGAGCGGGGCAGTTGGCGGTTGGCGGGCGTCGAGTACGACGGTTATTTCGCGCAGGTGGGAAAAGTGCGGCGCGGACAGGTCGTGCAGCGGGCGATGGTGGCCGAGCAGGCGGCTGCTTGGGCCTTGCGGTGCTATTCGCCAGTGGGCCGCCTCGCGGCGAACGAGGAAGGGCTGTTGCTGGTCGATTTCCCGGCCCTGGAACGGCTGCGTGGCATTGCCGATTCTCCCGTTCCAGCCACGGGCGCGGTGCTGCGGATCTACCGCGAGCGATGGGTGGCGTCGGCGGGAGAATCGCGGGCGTTGGCCCAAGAGCCACGAGACGACCAGTTCCTGATGGTCGCCGAGGATCGCGGAACGCGGTTCGCGACGCGCTTGGCTGTGCCCGACCAAGAGTCGGACAAACAGTATTTCCAGGGCCTGGGAGACGCGACCGCTCCGGTTCGCTTTCTGGTCCGAGTGGCCGATCCGGCGTCCGGATTATGCCGCGTTCGTGTGGTATCCCAAGAGGATGGCGACAAGACGCCGCGGCCACGTTCGCCCCGCGAGGGATGTGTCGTTTACGTGTCGCCCTTGCGGCCGAGTCGGCAAGACCTACCGCGGCCGCTCGGCGTTACCGACGATCGGGGAGAATTTTCGCTGGAAGCGCCCGCCGGCCTGCGGTACGTCGTCATCACGCACGGCGTGTCGATGTACTACCGGCCGTTCGTGCCCGGGTGCTCGCCCGCAACGCTCGAGTTCGTCGTGCCGTACCGGCCACCGCGACTCGATCTGGGGGAAACCCTGAATCGGCTAGGTGACAACCTGCGCGACCGCCGCTCGCGTTTCAACGATCTGCTGAAGCGATTGCGTTCAACCGTCGAGTCCGCCGATATCGCGGCCGCAAGGCAGCTCGCGGAGGATGGCGAGCGTTTCGGGAACGTCGAGACGCTGGAAGCCGAGTTGACAGCGGTGGGACAGGAGGCGGCCAAAGCGAAGTACGACATCGAGCCGCTGTACGGACAACTGGCGAAGGAACTGCAGTCGTTTCGCGATGAAGTCCGCGACGCGGCGGTGGGGACCGCTGCGACGCAAGCGGAAGTCCAAGGCCTGCGGCGCCGCATCAACGAGCTGTGGCCGAAGAAACGCGCCTGGGACGAACTGAAAACCAAGCTGGATCGATTGGCGACCCTTGACCCGAAGGATGACGCCGTGAAACGCCGTCGTCAGTGGCTCGACCAGGCGCTGCGGTCCCCAAACGCGGCGGCCGCGGAAGCTCGCAAGGAGGTAGACCAAGCGGTGTCGCTGGCCGACTCATCCCGCTTTGTGGACGCTTGGAGTAAACTGCGGCCCGCGTTGACGAAGCTGCTGGACGGGGAAGATCTTTGGTTGCTGCGAGTGGCGGACGCTTTTCCCAACTGGGAATCGCTGGTGACTGCGGAAAAGAACCGACTGGACGCGGATGTGAAGACTTTGGAGGGCGGCGGGACGAAAGAAGACGCGAAGCGATTGGGTGAGCGTCAAGCGGCGCTGGCCGCCATGACGAAGGAACTGGCGGCCGTCGGCGAGCGGCTCGATCCGACCCTGCAGAAGCTGCTCCAAAAGGCCCCTCCCTAAGCGGGTTGTGGATGCGACAGCAGGTTGTGGATTCCACAAGGCCCAAAAAAAACAGCCACGGACGAACACCGAAAGACATAGACGGAAGCCATCGGACGGTGGCATGAAACGATGAATCTACAATTAGCGGACAGCGTGGCCGTGATCGTGGGCGGTGCGAGCGGAATTGGGTTGGCGATCGGCAAGGCGTTCGCCGACGAAGGGGCGGCGGTCGTACTGGCGGACCGGTCGGCGGCGGTGGCCGAACGCGCCGTCGAACTTGGCCAGTCGGCCCGAACGCGAACGGCGGGGCGGATCGTGGATGTCGTGGACTATGAGGGAATGCGACGCTTGGCGGATGGCGTGGTGGCGGAGTTTGGCCGAGCGGACCATATCGTGTACGCGGCCGGGATGGGCTCGGGCAAGTTCGGTTTTCCATTCTGGAATCTTTCGCCTTCCGATTGGCCGCGGGTGCTGGAGGTGAATTTGGTCGGCGCTGTGAACACCGCGCACGCCTTCGCGCCGCACTTGGCGGCCGCTCGACGCGGCACCGTGTTGATGATCTCGTCGGTCGCCGCCCAGATCGGTTCGCAAACCGATCCGCCTTATAGCGCGGCGAAGGCCGCTTTGCTGAACTTCACGCACTGCGCGGCGAAGGATTTCGCCGCGTACGATGTGCGGGTGAACGCGATCTGTCCGGGGATGGTGCAAACGCCGCTCAACCGCGGCGTCTGGCAAGCTTGGCATGACAGCCAGCCTCCCGAATCGCGGCGGAGCTACGAGGACTGGGCGGGCGAAAAGGTTCGGAAGATCGCTCCGCTGGGCCGTTGGCAAACGCCCGAAGACATCGCGGCGATGGCCGTGTTCTTGGCCTCGCCGCGGGCGAACAACATCACGGGCCAAACACTGAATGTGGACGGCGGCCAAGTGATGCACTGCTAGGCGGTCTGGCGGGCGTGGCCGGCGTAGTGCCCTTTCCTTTTCTGTTCGATAAACGCGGCTATCGTCGCCATTTCGGGCCAATTCGTCGGCGAATAGACCACTTGGTGGAACAACCGCGACAGCGCATTCTTGGAATTGGTCGACAAGCGTTCTGGGTGAGCGACCACGGCCGTGATGGCGGACATACATCGCTTCCGTTCCGTGTCGTTGTCGCTGAGCAAAGCCGCCAACAGTTGCTCGATTTCCTTGTCGTCAACGTCGCCGATGTATAGCAAGCCGAAGTCGAACGGCCGACGCGTTGACGACCACGGCTCGAATAGCACCGGGAAGACCGGCATTTTTCCCGCGTTGCCCGAGTAGGCCACGATTGTCGAGTGCATTAAAGATCGGCTGTCGACCATCATTTTCCCATGTCCGTTGTCAGTCGCGATAAAGCCCTGTGGATCATTCGCGAACGCCCTGTCCAACACGCAAACGACCTGCTTTATCCGGAGCGCCGACCTAGTATTAGCGCAGGACTGACAAGCGAAGAATTGGGAATTCGATCCATCCGGGTTCTGAAATCCATATCTTTTAAATCGGGACCTACAGTGAAGACAGTACCAACGCTGGTCCGAATAACCTTGAAACGCGTTTTCTGCCAAGATTGAACGCCACAGATTCATTTTCGCATGCGAACTCGCCGGGTTGA